>JBJTOW010000875.1:0-9475 GCA_046074805.1 Planctomycetota bacterium
CGCGGATGGTCGCCGGTGGCGATAACCCGGGCTGGAATCAACGCCTTCTATTGGCACGGCGACTCGTCGAAGCGGGCGTCCGACTCGTGACCGTGGATTGCCGCTGGTGGGACACCCACAATGACAACTTCTGGTCGCTGAAAAACGGCTTCTTGCCACCTTTCGATCAAGCCTATTCGGCCCTCATCGACGACCTCGATCAACGCGGCCTACTCGACACCACTCTCGTTGTGGCTTGGGGCGAACATGGCCGCACACCGCGGGTCAACTCGACCGCCAGTCGCGACCACTGGATGATCGCCTTCAGCGCCGCGATTGCCGGTGGTGGCGTGAAGGGTGGACGAGCGATTGGAACAACAGACGCCCGTGCCGCCATCGCGAAAGACAATCCCAAGTATCCGCAAGACGTGCTGGCGACCCTCTACCGGCACCTCGGAATCGACCTGTCCGCCTCGTACCGCGAACATGCCACCCGCCCCCATCCGATGCTTCCGTTCGGCAAACCTATCAACGAACTGTTTGCATAATCGCTCGGCCCAATTCCATATTCCATCATGTTTCGCCGCACCTTGCTGATATCGCTGCCGCTCGGAGTGCTAGCCCTCATTCCACGCCGATGGTAACTCGTGCCGCAGCGAAAACGCATGGCGAAAATCCGATGCGATTCGTCTTCGTGATCGACGGCAACTGACTGTAGGGGCCGACCCTGTGGTGCCCGTTCGGCATAAAGGATCGGTTGTTGACCTCCAGTGGTCTGCCGAGAGACGTAGGCCGCGGCCAATGCCCAAACGCAATGAGACTCGTGCGAATCCGTCCGCCCCTTCGTCCGGTGGCCGAGATCAATTCAGTTCCGTCGCTTCTTCCCAGTGTTCGTATAGCCGCGCGATCGCGGCTTGTTGCTCGTCGATTTCAGCGGTGACTTCCTTCACGCGGCGACCGTCGCGGAGCACGTCTGGACTGATCTGTAAGGTTTGTAGTTCGCCGAGTCGCGCTTCACGGGCCTGAATCTCCAATTCGATGTCGTCGGCTTTGCGATACGGAAATTTGCGTTTGCGTTTGGTCGGCTTCGCTCCCGTCGACACACCCAACACCGAGCCATCCGACGCGCTTTCCCCGTCGCCATCGCGCGAGTTCGTCCGAGTAGATGCTCGTTCGGACCTCTCGCTCGCCTTGTCAGCGGACCTCTCCATCAACTTCAGTTTTTCGGCGGCGGCCAACCGTTGGCGGGCCAAATGCACGTAGGTGTCGTAGTTTCCCTCGATCACGCGAAACCGGTCCGGCTCGACAACCAGCAAGTGGTCGCAGACTTGGTTGAGGAAATAACGGTCGTGGCTGACAAGCACTACCGTGCCATCAAACTGACGCAACGCCGCCTCCAGCGATCCCCGCGCCCAAAGATCGAGATGATTCGTCGGTTCGTCTAGCACCAATAGCGTGGCGTCCAAGCTGGAAAGCCACGCTAGAGCGGTGCGGTTTCTTTCGCCGCCACTGAGGCTGCCAATGCGTTGAAAGGCCATATCGCCAGCAATCCCGAAGCGCGCGAGTAGGTCGCGGCGTTGTTGCAGCGTAAATTCCTTGTGGCCCGGCCGGACCGCCTCGACAACTTCCACGTCGGCCGGGAACCGGCTGAGCATTTGGTCGAAGTAGCCGATCTTCACGCCCGATCCGTGTACGATCCGCCCGCTATCTGGCGTTTCATCGCCGACCAAGCAGCGTAGCAACGTGGTTTTTCCACAGCCATTTGGGCCAAGGATTCCCCATTTCTCGCCCCGCAGCACGTCGAATGCGAGGTTGCGAAACAGTGGTCTACTGAACGCCTTCGCCAGTCCCTCGATCCGCAACACAATGTCGCCCGTGCGGGCGGCTGCGGGAAACGACATCGGAGGAGCCGCGATTTCGCGCGGCCGATCAACCCGTTCAATCCGCTCCAACTTTTTGCGGCGGTCTTCGGCTTGCGCGTGTTTCTGACCCGCGAAATTCTTGCGAACAAACTCCTCCATCTTCGCGATTTCCGACTGCTGCTTCTCGAACGCCCGCCGCTGCACCTCTAACCGCTCGGACTTCTGCCGCCGATAAGCGGTGAAATTCCCGGGGTAAGAATCGACCGTTCCCTGCACCAACTCGAATGTCCGCGTCGTCACCTTGTCCAGGAAATACCGATCGTGGCTGACTACCAAAACCGCCTGCTGCGAACCGATCAGAAAGTCCTCAAGCCATTCCGTGGCTTCGATATCCAAGTGGTTCGATGGTTCGTCGAGCAGCATCAGGTCAGGCTCGGCGAGCAGCAATCGAGCTAGCACGAGGCGGTTTTTCTGGCCGCCGCTCAGTTGATCGACCGGCTGCTCGTACGAGGTCGGACCGAACCCCAATCCATTGAGCACCCGTTCGATCTTGTGATTCAGGTTGTAGGCGTCCCGATGATGCAATTCGTGCTGTAGGAAATCGAACCGAGCGGCAAGCCGCGAACGCTCGTCCTCGTCCGACGCCTCGGCCAGCGCCGCCGCGACCTGTTCCACCTGGGTTTGCAGCGAAACAAGGTCGCTCAGCGCCTGCGCCGCTTCCTGCCAGACCGTTGTTACCGCTGGAAACTCCGGGTGCTGTTCAAGATAGCCTACCCTTGTTCCAGGGTGGCGTTCGACCACGCCGCCGTCTGGCTCGTCCATACCGGCCAAGATTTTCATCAGCGTTGATTTGCCGGCCCCGTTTGGACCGACAAGCGAGATCCGCTCGCCAGGCCGAATATCACAGGTGACGCCGTCAAGAACCGGTTCGGGGCCGAAGTGCTTACGCACATCGCGAGTGGAAATCAGTATCATGCGAGACAGTGTATCGAGGCGAGTGAAAACAGGTGGAGCCATGTTGAGTTTACAGTCGGAAACGCCGCGGCGGTGGCTCGACCAAGTCGACCGGCACTTACCGGAGATTCTGATCGACCATGCCCACTGCGAGAAGAAGGCGGCGGGCACCGCGCTGAATCTCATGTTCGCCTACGTGGAAAACGCCGATCTATGCCGCGCAATGACCGAGATCGTGAACGAGGAATTGGCCCATTTCCAGCTCGTCCGCGACCTGCTCGATCGCCGAGGAATCCGCTTCCGACGACTGGTGCCTAGCGCTTACGGACGCCGTCTAGCGGAATTGGTGGAAAAAAACGAACCAGATCGGGCCGTCGACCGGCTACTGGTCGCCGGTCTCATCGAAGCCCGATCGTGTGAACGGTTCGACTTGCTCCGCCAACACGTCCAAGATCGGGAACTTGCCGACTTCTACAGCGGCCTCTTCGAGTCAGAAGCTCGGCATCACAGCGCCTACGTCCGGCTCGCCAAGCAGTACGCGACTGAGGACGCTGTGCGATCGCGTCTTGACGAGCTTGCGGCGGCCGAGGCGAAAATCATCGAGGACGGCGATCCACTTCCCCGCATGCACAGTTAGCGTCGAACTCTCAAAAATACCTGACGGTTCGGTCGCGAAGTCGCTATCGGCATTGCTCATGCGTCACGACGACGTTCGTCGAAATCCCGCCGCGGGGGCTGAACGCGGCCACTAACTTCACCCGCCGCGGCGAAACAACCGCCACGAAATCATTGAGAATGCGATTGGTCACGTTTTCGTAAAAGATCCCTTCATTCCGGAACAGCTGCAGGTACATCTTCAAGCTTTTCAGCTCGACGCACTTCCGATCTGGCGTGTAATGGAACGTCAAGGTGCCAAAGTCGGGCTGACCCGTCTTCGGACACACAGACGTGAATTCAGGACAGATGATCTCAACCACGTAGTCCCGCTCAGGAAACTGGTTGTCAAACGTTTCCAGCGTGTCCCGGAACGCGTCGCTCATGAATGCCTCGCTGCAGCTGTCGTATCCTTCCTGCTCGCCTCGCATTGTGGCATCATGCAAGGGAAGCGGGAAGGGGTTTTAGGAGGGCCTGGATTGCGGATCGCCGAACTATACCTATCTGTCCAGGGCGAAGGATTGCTCACGGGCGTCCCCAGCGTCTTCGTGCGCGTCAGCGGATGCAATCTCCGCTGTTCGTTTTGCGACACGCCGTTCACGTCATGGGTTCCCGAGGGCGAGCAATGGCTTTTGGCCGATATCATCGCCGCCACGCTGGCCCACGATTGCCAGCATGTGGTCATCACCGGCGGCGAGCCAATGATCTTCCCTGAACTCGTGCCATTGACCCGCGCGCTCGCTGATGCGGGCCGACACCTAACCATTGAGACCGCAGGAACGCGATTCTTGCAACTCGACTGCCACCTGATGTCGGTAAGTCCCAAACTTGCGAACTCAACGCCACCTCCCGAGCGTGATCCAGCGTGGCACGTTCGGCACGAACGAACTCGACACGCACCCGATGTCATACGAAAACTCGTCTCAGCCTATGAGACGCAATTCAAGTTCGTGATCGACCAGCCATCCGACTGCGACGAAGTGGAACGATACCTCTTGGAATTCCCCGAGATTGACCGCCAAAGGGTGTTGCTCATGCCGCAGGGGACTGACCTTGAAACGCTGCGGCGCACGACCGAATGGCTTGAGCCTCACTGCGAACGACACGGTTTGCGTCTTTGTCCACGCAAACACGTGGAGTGGTTCGGGTTCCGCCGCGGCACATGAGAAGCAGGCCGCCACCGGCTATTTGGCGTCAGCCGATTCCGCCGCGGAGGCTGATTCCGCCGAGCCAATTGTGGCCGCCGAGTCGCCCGCGCACCCCGCGGCAGCAGCGTCACTTCCCGTTCCAGCAGAACCTAGCAGTAACGGTCGAATAGCGGTGATCGCCACCGCTAATGACCGCGCAGCCATCTTGAAATTCGTGTGCAGGCTGATTTCGGGCTGGATTTCTTGGAATTTTTCAGCCGCTTTCTCGAACCGGCTCCACTTTTTCCGGGCCTGCTTAAGGTACCCATCGGAATCGCCGGCATTCAGAGTCGGCCCGAGCGCGAGCAGGAAGTCGTACAGTTCGCGTTGGACCTCCGCGAGTTCGTCGTCTTCCTCGATCTCCTCGCTGTGCTTGATAAACGTCCGTACCATCCACACGTGTGACAATAGATCGTCGATCCGCCGCATCGCGGCCAACGTATCGATCGCCATCGCTTCAGCTCCTAAACAGACGCAATTGGCTGCGGAAAGCACGGCCAAGCCGCCGTCGCGCTGCCGTTTCCAATCCCATTAACCAAGTGACGCTACTTGGAACCGCCGCCCGTCGCCCCCGATGTCGCTTCGCCAGCCCCCGTCCCGCTGGTGCCTGTCCCGCAGATCTCCGCCGAGCTGTTACCCGCCGTAGCGGCCGACTTGTCATCCGACGACTTTCCGCTGGCCGCTTTGTCGCCGCCAGCGTGTTTCTCGCCACCAGCCGGTTTGTGCTGAACCGGTGCGAAGAAGAGTACAGTCATCGCTCCGACGGCCGCCAGAATCAAACCAGCGGCGAAGAACGCATTCACTTCACCCCAAGTTCCAGCCTTGTAAATCGTCACGAAGGCGTTCACCACGGGAGCGCACCCGAAAACCAGCGGCATGACGTAGACCGGTTTGCCACCGAAATTGAACGCGAAAATGATACCCAAGGCTCCAAACGCGCCAGCGGTGCCGCCGCCGAGACTCCAGAGCACCCCGGTCGTCGACCACCCCGTGGAAACCCCACCGCCCAGCAGAACGACCGGTACCACGACCGCGATGCCGAAGTATGCCAGTCCGACACACAAAAACGCCTGGAGGCGGTTCCCGCCAAGCCCCATTTGGCCCCAGTGCAATAGCGGCCCATACACACCCCAGCAGCAGGCGGTGAGCGCCACGAAAGGCACCACTTTCAAGAGCAAACTTGCTGTGTCAGCCTTGGCTTCGGCAGCCGTCGAATCTTTCGCCGAGCCATCGGAAGCTTTAGAGCCGCCTTTGGTGTCGGCGTTGGCTGCGGTCGCCGCGATCGTTTTCGACGGGGCTTTCGTGGGCGCGAAGAACAACACCGTCGCCGCGCCGACCGCCACCAAAATCAAGCCCGCAGCGAAAAACGCGTTGATGTCCTTCCAAGTGTTCTGCCAATAGATCGTCCAGAACGAGTTAATGACCGGGGCGAGTCCGAACACCAACGGCATGACGTAAACCGGTTTGCCGCCGAAGTTGAATGCCAGAATGACGCCGAGCGCACCGACGGCGCCCGCGCCGCCTGCGATCAAGCTCCAGATCAACCCCTTGGCGCTCCATTTCCCCTTCTGCCCTCCCGTCGACATCATCATCAGCGGAATCACGACAGCGATGATGAAGTAGGCCAAGCCAACGCAGAGAAACGCTCGCAGCCGGTTGCCCTCGCCCTTGGAAAACGACTCCTGACCAATATGCAAGAGCGGTCCGTAGACGCCCCAACAGGCTGCTGTCAACAAAAACGAGCCAACGACGAGCGGGAACTTGACGTTCATCGGAGGTGGGTCTCTCAGTAGAGCGGAAACGAAGTCGGCATGAGCGTCGTGACGCGACAGCTCTTAACAGGCGGGAGCCACAGTGTAGCAGATCGGGCGGCCGTTAGCCGGTTAGGCGCGTCCGGTAAGGATTTTGTCGTTTAACGCGGCCAGCAATGGGTCGTCGTGTTCGCCACAGAAGCCTAGATGCAAGTGGCGCCGCCAACCCTCCGCGCAGCGAAACAACCCCGACATCCGTCCGACTTCCTCGTCGAGGTTCCGCAATGTCTGCAAGTACGAATCATGTCCCTGACTGGCGTCCAGCCAGTCCCGTTGGCTGGCGTGGCAAGACAGCATTTCCAACTTCTGTTCTTCCACCTCGATCA
Organism: Planctomycetota bacterium; assembly: GCA_046074805.1. Lineage (GTDB taxonomy): Bacteria > Planctomycetota > Planctomycetia > Pirellulales > Pirellulaceae > CAIXSC01. Next base: position 6,774 of record JBJTOW010000875.1, read on the forward strand.
CGTTCACGAAAAAGTCAGGCTCGACCGGTTCCCGCAGTGGGGTCCGGTTCCAAAACGGCTGGCTGTGATAAATCGTGACCGGCTGGGAAACCACCGGACGCGGCGGTTGAACCGCGAAATTCGGCATCCCTCGGCAAAACGCGGCGGTAACCACAAGCCGACAGGTCGCCGTGTGGTCTTCCATGTAGTCGACAGGGGGATGCGTCAAGATGATTTCCGGGGCCACATCGCGAATGACGCTGGCCAATCGCGCTAGTGTCTGCCGTTCGTAAAAAATATCCACGTCGTCGCACAGGCTCTCGTGAAAAACGGCCCCAGCGTTCGCCGCCGCCGCCTGCGACTCTTCACGCCGCATCCGCGCGGTGGTGTCGCGGTCGTGGACCATCGAACCGCAGTTGCCATTGGCAACCGTCATGTAATGGATTTCATAGCCGACTCGTTTCAGCAACAAGAGCGTGCCAGCCATGAAAAACTCGATGTCGTCCGGATGCGCGCCGATCGCGAATGCCCGCTTCGACATGATGTGCAGCTCCGCCTAGGTCTTCTTCGATCATCCAAGAAGCGCTATCTTTCGCGAGCGTCGTTCCCTACGACCGCCGCTCGACACGAACCTGACTCTTGAAAACGCTAGCCTCTCGCCCGCTTGGTGCTCGCCTTGCTCGCGGCGTTGCCAACCTTCGCCTTTTTCGCCGTTTTGACCGCCACCTTGTCGGCATCCTTCGCCGTCGACTTCGCGACCGACTTTGCGACCGGCTTCGCGACCGACTTTGTCGCTGGCTTCGTCGACAACTTGCCACCGGCCTTCGACGCGGCTTTCTTTCCAGCCTGAGACGCGATCATCTCGCCTTTGCCCTTCGTCTTAGCGGCCGACTTCGAGGTTTCTTTTGCGTTGGCCTTGGCGGCGGACTTCGGGGTCGAGTCCCGAGAACTGTCCGCGGTCGATGGCGGAGACGCGTCCCGGAAAGCTTGGCCGAAATTGTTCGAATAGGCTTTCGAGGTGCCTGAATGTAGAACCGTCATGACTTCGGGAACTCCAAAATATGAGCTGTACGCGCGATCCGCTCGCGGTTTCCAGTACGAGCATGGTTTCGTGCCAAGCGACTTCACCGCTTTCAGGCCGCGACCTAGGAACGCAACAACTTCTTGTAGCGGAATCGACGCGGCTCGTCGGCGGCGATTCCCAGGCGTTCCTTTCGCTGCTCTTCGTAAGTTTGAAAGTTGCCTTCGCACCAGTGTACGTAAGCGTCGCCTTCGAACGCCAGAATATGCGTGGCCAAACGGTCAAGAAACCACCGATCGTGGCTGATCACGACCACACAGCCCGCGTAGTTGAGAATCGCTTCTTCGAGAGCGCGGAGCGTGTCGACATCTAGGTCGTTGGTGGGCTCGTCGAGCAGCAGCACGTTGGAACCGCGGCGTAACAGCTTCGCGAGGTGAACGCGGTTGCGTTCACCGCCTGACAGGACGCCGACTTTCTTTTCTTGGTCCGTGCCGCGGAAGTTGAACCGCGAGACATAGGCCCTCGAGTTGACTTTGCGGCCGCCCATTTCCAGTTGGTCGAGCCCGCCGGAGATTTCCTCGAAGACCGTTTTGTTTGGATCGAGCGCGTCGCGATTTTGATCGACATAACCAAACTCGACCGTCGGCCCCACGCGGAGCGTGCCGCCATCGGGCTTTTCCTGGCCAATCATCATCCGGAACAACGTCGTCTTGCCCGCGCCGTTGGGCCCGATGACTCCCACGATACCGCCCGCGGGCAGCCGGAACGTGAGATTATCGACTAGCAGATTGTCGCCGTAGGCCTTGTTGACCTTTTGCGCCTCAACGACTAGTTCTCCCAAATGCTTGCCGGGTGGGATCTGGATTTCAAACTCGTCGGGACGCTCCTCGAACCGCTGTGCGGCCAATGTTTCGTAGGCTTTGAGACGAGCTTTGCTTTTCGCTTGCCGGGCGCGTGGCGCCATGCGGACCCATTCCAGTTCCCGATCAAGCGTCTTCTGGCGGGCGAGCTGCGCTTTTTCCTCGCGTTCCAGCCGCTCGCGTTTCTGCTGCAGCCACGACGAGTAGTTGCCTTCCCAGGGAATGCCCTGCCCTCGATCGAGTTCCAGGATCCACTTGGCCACGTTGTCCAGGAAGTAGCGATCGTGAGTGACCGCGACCACAGTCCCGGCGTATTCGGCGAGGTGCCTTTCGAGCCACGCAACGGCTTCCGCATCCAAGTGGTTCGTTGGTTCGTCGAGCAGCAATAAATCGGGACGTTCCAACAACAGTTTGCACAGGGCCACACGGCGCCGCTCGCCGCCCGACAGCTTGGTCACTTCAGCGTCTTTGTCCGGAAGGTTCATCACCTCCATCGCGACTTCGATCTCATGGTCGAGGTTCCAAGTGTTCGTCGCCTCGATCCGATCCTGAAGCCGCGACATTTCGTCGCACAGCTTTTCCATTTTGTCTTCGGGAAGCGGTTCCGCGAGCAACCCGCTGATTTCATGGTAGCGATCGAGCAGTTGTCGGCGCGGCTTAACGGCCTGGCAGACGTTGCCCCAGACATCGAGTTGCGGATCGAGTTGCGGTTCCTGCGACAGATAACCACGGGTGAAACCGTCCGTCAGTCGGGCGACGCCATCGAAATCGTTGTCCAGACCGGCCATGATCCGCAGCAGCGTGCTTTTGCCCGAACCGTTCCGGCCCAGCACGCCGATTTT
>JBJTOW010000876.1:0-3516 GCA_046074805.1 Planctomycetota bacterium
TTCCAAGTCCGTCGCGCGGTGCGAGACGACCTGCCGTACTCGTACGACGGACGGAGAAGTCCGTCGTACAATGGCCTCCGCCCCTCAACCGTCGCCCCGTTCCGCACCCTCTTTCCAAGGAGATGCGTCATCTATGAATTCGCCGCAAAGACGTCAGGTTGTCACCAGTCTGGGGATGGGAATTGCGGCGCTGGTCGCCGAGCGTATTGGGGTGTGGGATGGCGGTCGCTTCGCACTGCGAGCGGCGGAGGGGTTGGCGGAGGATTCCTTCACGGCCGGTCCACTGCGGATCGCTCCGTTCCGCTTCGATGTCACGCCGCCGCTGGGGCATGGCTGCTGCGGTGGCTGGATTAAGCCTATTTCGGCGGTGGATGACGCGGCCGAAGCGATCGGCTTTGTGTTGATGGGAGGCGGCCAACGGCCGGTCGTCGTGTGCGCCGTCGATTGGACGGGGATTTTGAATCGGAGCCATCTGCGATGGCGCGAGGCGTTGGCGGCGGCGGCGGGCACTTCGCCGGACCGAGTGGCCGTGCAGTGTGTCCATCAGCACAACGCGCCGTTCGCCTGTTTGGAAACCCAGGCCCTGATCGCAGCTCAGGGCGATTTGCCGGCGACCGTCGAGACCGCGTTCTTCGAGTCCTGTGTGCAACGCGGCGCGGCGGCGGTGCGGAAGGCGATGGGCGAGGCTCGGCCCGTCACGCACGTCGCCACCGGCCAGGCCGAAGTCCGCGAAGTGGCGTCCAACCGCCGCTTCGTCGGACCGAATGGCAAGATCGAGTTCTGGCGGGGTAGCTCGACCCGCGACGCCAAACTGCAACAACTGCCCGAGGGCCAAATCGACCCGTGGCTGAAGACGGTCGCGTTTTACGAAGGCGAGAAAAAAATCGCCGCCTGCCATTACTACGCCACGCACCCGATGAGCTACTACGGCGACGGGCGCGTGACGAGCGAATTCGTGGGGTTGGCTCGAAAACGCCGCCAAGCCGACGAACCGGATGCCGTTCACGTGTATTTCACCGGCTGCGCGGGAAACATAGCGGCCGGCAAGTACAACGACGGCACGCCGGCGGCTCGCGAGCGGCTGACGCAGCGCATCTACGACGGCATCGTCGGCGCGGAGAAACGGTTGGTTCGCGAGCCAGTTAATCGGTTTGAATGGCGGACCGCCGATTGGCTGCCGGTGCCCAATCCGCTGCTGTCAGCCGATCGGCTGATGGAACAGATCGCGAATCGATCGAATCCGGTGGCGGGCCGCAGCCGCCCCGCGTTCATGCTCGCCTTCTTGCGACGCTGCGAGTCCCGGTTGCCCGTCACGCTATCCGCGCTGCGGATCGGTTCGGCGACCTTGCTGCACCTGCCCGCCGAGTCATTCCTCGAATATCAGCTACGGGCACAAAAAAAAGCCCCCGACCGGTTCGTGGCCGTAGCCGCCTACGGTGATGGCGGACCGTGGTACATCCCGACGAAAGACGCTTATCCGCAGGGCGGCTATGAAGTCAGTGTGGCATTCGCCTCGGACGCCAGCGAAGCGGCGCTCGCCACCGCCGTGGTCGGCATGTCCTGACCGCGGGAGAAACGCCACGAAAGTCGCCTGGGCCACGGAAGCACAGGGAGGACAACGGATCCGTGGAAGAGGGGCCTGTCGTAGGCGTTCACGGGGCAAACGTTGGACATCATAACCCGAATCGCAAGCGAGGGCAGACCATAGCAACCCGCTGATTGGCTCTCGATTGCGGTTTGTGAAGTTGCTCTTTGCTGCCGCACGACGGACTTACTTGTCTATCGCAGCGGTGTGCGACGGCCATAACGATTACCCACCCCGAAGTTTGGGGCTGGACAATTCTATTGACCTCCGCGGGGCCAAACGCCCGGCCATTTGCCCAGCCCAGCCCCTCAAGCTAGGGCAAGCGGCGACGGACTGGGAAGTCCGTCGTACGGGAATGCAATTCGCAACTTGCAACGTGCAATTCGCAACTCTCCCGCTTCCGTTTTCATCAACGGGCGGCGGGCGGGACTGTTAGCCGCATCACTCGCGGATCGCGGGTGGCGACGGCCAGTTCCACGCCGTCGGGCGAGTAGGCGAGCGAGAACGCGGGTGCCTGCGGCAACTGCTGGTGGAACAGCACCCCGGCGCTGCTGACATCCCAAACCACGACGTGGCCCGTGTAATCGACGGTCGCGATGCGATTGCCGGCCGGGTTGAAAACCAGCTTGTAAACCGTGTCGTTGTGGCCGTCGACGTTGCGTGTCCGTAGGAGCGACGAGCGTTGGAACGACTGCCACACGCGGTCCGCTCCGCCGGTGAACAGTTGGCTTGAATCGGCCGAATAGACCAGCGTGTGTTGTTGGCCAGCCACGCCCACCGAGATCTTCTCCAGCGGTTTCAACTCGGGGTCCCACAGCCGGATTGTGGAGTCCGCTCCGGTCGTGGCGAGTTCTTTGCCGGAAGGCGCGAAAGCGATAGCGTGGACGGCGCGTGGATGCGACTCGGCGGAAGCCACTGGCTTGCCCGCTTCAATATCCCACAGCACGGTTTTGCCATCGCCGCCGCCGCTGGCCAATCGTTTGCCATCGACGCTGAAGCCAATCGCATACACAGGACGGGAGTGCTCGGCGGCCGTCCAGCGCGCCTCGGGGTTCGCGCACATCCAAGCCCGCAACTGCTGGTCGGCATGAGCCGAATAGAGCACGCGTTGGTCGGGACCGATCGTCAGTCGCACGGCCGGAGAGGCGGGGCCTTTGAGCTCCATGAATGGACGAAGCTCGAACATTTCGCCCGCCTTTTCGATCCGCAAGTGGCGGATGACATTGTCCGCCGTGGACACTACGACCCGCTGGCCATTGGCTGAAACATCCACGGCCGCGACGGCCGCTGGCAATTTGAATTCGGCAAGCCGCTTGCCATCGGCGCCGGTCCAGGCCCGCACGAATGTATCGTCGCCCGCGACCACTACCCGCCCATCAGACGAGGCCGCGAGCCCCTTAATGCCGACGGTTGTGCCAGGAAAGTCTTGGGGCGCGGCGAGCATTGCCGTATCCCAAGCGCGAACGAGTTTATCGGCGCCGGCGGTGAATAGCCGCTTGCCGTCGGCCGTGAGTCGCGATTCGATTACCTGGCCCTCGTGAGCCTTCAACGCCGTCCGTGTCGCGACGGTCCAACGAGTGACCGACTTGTCGGCGCTGGCGGATACCACTCGCTGGCCTTCCGCATCGAAAGCTACGGCCATCGCGATACCCGTATGGCCTGCCCAACGTTGCAATTCCTTGGCGAAATCCGCCGGAGGGGCTGGCGCGACGGGCGCTTCGGCGGCGACCTGCCAGAGCCTTACCAGTGTGTCCTCGTGGGCGCTCGCCAGTCGCGTGCCTGTTGCGTTCCATGCCAGCGATCGAACGGTGCTCGGTGTCGCCCAGGCTCCCAGCACGGGAACTTCCAGTGGCGGCGCCGCCGCGGCCGGGGCCGCGTTGGCCGGGGCCGACGCTGTCCCAGCGTTAGCGGCGTTAAGATCGGAAGAGCAC
>JBJTOW010000877.1:0-6627 GCA_046074805.1 Planctomycetota bacterium
GGGAGCTGAACTGGCAAGAAACTCGGTGGCCTCCCGCTCGGTCGGCAACCGGCCGCAGATATCGAGCGTCGCGCGTCGCAGAAAGGTGGCGTCGTCGCACAGGGGCGAAGGCGGAATCCCTAGTTCGCGGAGATTAGCGAACACCCGTTCGTCGATGAAATTCCTAGCGGGCGGCAGGCTGAGGACCGGGGCGCCGAGCGGCACGGAGGCGTTGTACACGGCGACTTGGCCCTGGTAACGGACCATGATGGAAAATTTGCCACCGGCGCGATCGAGCACTTGGACTTGTCCCTGGCCATCGACCTCGGCGAAAGACGTGTCATTCGATTCAAACAGCGCGTCGGCCGTGACATCGCGTTGGCTGCCATCGGAGTAGCGGGCGATCGCGCGGAGCGACTGCGTGGTCCTCGGCTTGGCGAACCCGCGGGCCGGTTCGACAACGAAGGCTTCCAAGGTTGGTTCGCCGGGGATCGCAAAGGCGGCTCCTTGACGCAGCCATTCGACCAGCGTTTGGTGGGCGGCGTTGTTCGGCGCGATACGCACGCCACCGCCATGCGGCACCTGGCCGGTCGCTTTGAGGACAAGCAGACTGTTTTCCGGAGCGGCGAGCGACACACGGCGGCCGCGGCCTTGCTTCACGAGGCTCTCGTAATCGTCCCGGGGTTCGAAGCCGAGCACGGAGAGTTGAAAACCGCGTTGCCCGCCACCCGCCTTCGCATGGCACACGCCGACATTGCAGCCGGCTTTCGTGATCACGGGCATGACATCGTGGGTGAAACTTAGCAGCCGCGACGCGTTTTTCTCAACCGGCGGATCGACCGTGCCGCTCGCTGGCTCGGCAGCTAGCGAGTCGCCGATCGACGCGAGGAGGGCGAGCGTGAGAGCGAGCACAATTGGCAGAACGCAACGGGTTATTGCCAACTGTGGGACTAGACCATGAATGATGAAATGACTGGCAACGCCGTCGTCGCGTTGGCGAACGCTTGGCAGGAACTGGGTTACGTCGAGCCGACGTGGGAAGACGTTCGGACGCTGGACGGCCATGGAAGTTCCCTTTCCGAGTTCGCAACAGGCGGGCGTAGCTAGGCAGGACTTGAATCATCACCCGCCGGAGGGCGACCGTCAACCGCCGTGGATCGCCGAGGGGATTTGCGGGACGGCGGTCGCGGTGGGGAAGTGGAGCGACTGTTTGACGATTGCGGCCGCCGCCGGTATCGTTACGGCCCTAGTGTTGTCGTACGGCGCACACCGCCGCCCTTCAAATGTGTTGTCGGATACGTTTGACGGATTCCCGGAAGTCGGAGACCTCGGAAATGGGTAAGTCGCGTTGGATTTCGGGCCTGCTCGCCGCCGTTTTGGCGTGTGGGGCCGCGTTGTCCGTTTCGCCTGCCGCGCACGCGGAGGAGGACGGCTTTGTGTCGATCTTCGAAGGCAAGTCGCTTGACGGTTGGGATGGCAATCCCGACTTCTGGCGTGTCGAAGACGGAACGATCACCGGCCAGACCACGAAGGAGAAGCCGACCAAAGGCAATACCTTCATCATCTGGCGAAAAGGCGAACTGGGCGACTTCGAGCTCAAACTGGACTACAAGATCATTGGCGGAAATTCGGGCGTCCAGTATCGCAGCTTCGAAGTGCCCAACGAGAAGTGGGTGATCGGCGGATACCAAGCCGATTTCGAGGCCGGGGATACCTATTCGGGCATTCTTTACGGCGAGCGTTTCCGTGGCATTCTCGCGCTGCGCGGCCAAAAAACGGTGATCGGCGACGACCACAAGCCGAAGCAGGTTGGCACGCTTGGCGACACCAAGGAAATCCAGTCGAAGATTAAGAAGGAAGACTGGAACTCGTACCATATCACCGCCAAGGGATTCAACTTCGTCCATAAGATCAACGGTGTGGTCACCTGCGAGTCCACGGACGAGGATACGAAAGATCGTCGGGCCACGGGCGTGCTGGCGTTGCAGTTGCACGCGGGTCCGCCGATGAAGGTCCAGTTCCGCAACATCATGCTGAAGAAGCTGGACGGCGCCGCCCCGGCCGTGAAAACGGAATGTGCCCCAGCCGCCGAATCGGCCGCCGCGGCCGCATCCGCCAACGCGCCGACGGCTGAAAAAAAAAAGGTAGTGTTCGTCGCGGGGCGTCCTAGCCATGGCTACGGAGCCCACGAGCACTACGCGGGCTGCGTGCTGCTTGCCAAAGCTCTCGCCGCGTCGGGGCTCAACATCGAGACCGACGTGATCCGCAATGGCTGGCCCCAGGATGCGAAGGCGTTCGACGGGGCCAGCGCCATCGTCATGTACAGCGATGGAGGCGGTGGCCACATGGTCAATCCGCATCTCGATCAAGTTGACGCCTTGGCGAAAAAGGGCGTCGGCGTCGTTTGCATCCACTACGCGGTCGAAGTCCCCAAGGGGCCCTCGGGTGACCGCTTTCTCGACTGGATCGGCGGCTATTTCGAAACCAGCTGGTCCGTCAATCCGCACTGGACCGCGAAGTTCACCAAGTTTCCCGATCACCCGATCTGCCGTGGAGTGAAGCCTTTCGAGATCAACGACGAATGGTATTTTCACATGCGGTTCCGCCCGAATATGGAGGGTGTGACGCCGATTCTTACGGACTTGCCGCCGGAAAGCACGATGGCTCGAGGCGACGGTCCTCATAGCGGCAACCCGCACGTCCGCGCGGCGATGGCGAAGAAGGAACCGCAACATGTCGCCTGGGCCGCCGAGCGTCCTGGGGGAGGCCGCGGCTTCGGTTTCACCGGTGGTCACGACCACTGGAATTGGGGCGAGCCTAATTTCCGCAAACTCGTGCTCAACGCGATCGCCTGGGTCGCGAAGGTGGAAGTGCCGGCGAGCGGCGTCTCCGACGCGCCGGTCGCCATCGAACAACTGGAAGCGAACCAAGACTACCCACAGCCCGCCAATTTCAACCGCGATCAAGTACGTCAAAAGTTGAAATTGCCGACCAGCGGCAACGGCGCTGCCAACACTCCGTCCGGGCCCGCCCCGAAACCGCTTTTTTCCAGCAAAGTCATTACCGCCAAAACGCCCGGCCACGCGGAAGAAATCGATGTGGACCTCGCGGGCGCGAAGCAGTTGTTCCTCGTCGCCACCGACGGCGGCGACGGATTCGGTTGCGACTGGGCTGATTGGGCCGAACCACGGCTCGTCGGACCGGCCGGCACGAAGAAACTGACGGAACTGAAATGGAAGTCGGCGTCTTCCGAGTGGGGTGCCGTACAGGTCAACAACAACGCCGACGGCAAGCCGCTGCGGATCAACGGCAAGAGCGTCGAGTACGGAATTGGAACGCACGCGGTGTCGGTCATCGAATTCGCGTTGCCCGAAGGATACGCCCGTTTCCAAGCTCGGGTGGGTTTGGACAATGGCGGCACCGATCAAGGCAATTGCCAATCGTCCGTGCAATTCCATGTGTTCACGCAGCGGCCACAGTTTATCGGCAACGCGCAGACGGCCGCCTCGGCTGCATCGGCTTCGGCCAGCCGCGATCCGGATGCCGCCGTATCGGGCCTCGATGTGGCCGCTGGACTTCAAGCCCAGTTGTTCGCCGCTGAACCCGATGTGCTGAACATCACGAATATCGACGTCGATCCGCGCGGCCGAGTGTGGGCCTGCGAGGTCGTCAACTACCGCGGCCACAACGGCAAACGCCCCGAAGGCGACCGGATCCTGATCCTCGAAGACACCAACCAGGACGGCAAAGCCGACTCGACGAAGGTCTTCTATCAAGGCCGCGATATCGATTCGGCGATGGGGATCTGCGTGCTCGGCAAAAAGGTGATCGTCTCTTGCTCGCCCAACATCTTCGTCTTTACCGACGAAAACGGCGATGACAAGCCGGACCGCAAGGAAGTGCTTTTCACGGGCACGGGCCAACCGCAACACGACCATTCGGCCCACTCGTTCTTCTTCGGGCCCGACGGCAAGTACTACTGGAACTTCGGAAACACGGGCCAAAAGGTGCTCGACAAGGATGGCAAGCCGGTCGTCGACTTGGCTGGCAACCCGGTGGTCGACAACGGCAAGCCATATTACGGTGGCATGCCTTTCCGCTGCGAAGCCGACGGCAGCCACTTCGAGGTGCTCGCCCACAACTTTCGCAACAACTACGAAACCGCCATTGATTCGTTCGGCACGCTCTGGCAATCGGACAATGACGACGACGGCAATCGCGGAGTGCGGATCAATTACGTGATGGAGTTCGGCAATTTCGGATACCGGGACGAACTGACCGGGGCCGGATGGCAGTCGCCGCGAACCAACCTCGAGACCGAAGTGCCGCTCCGCCATTGGCACCTGAACGATCCGGGCGTCGTGCCGAATTTGCTGCAAACCGGCGCTGGCTCGCCGACCGGGATCACGGTTTACGAAGGCCGCCTGCTGCCGAAACCGTTCTGGGATCAAGTGATTCATTGCGATGCGGGTCCAAATGTGGTCCGCGCGTATCCGGCGACGGTTGACGGCGCGGGCTACAAGGCCGAAATGCTCGACGTCCTGAAGGGCACCCGCGACAACTGGTTCCGGCCGGCGGACGTGTGCGTGGCCCCGGACGGATCGCTATTCGTCAGCGACTGGTACGACCCGGGTGTGGGCGGCCACGCCCAAGGCGACTCGCAACGCGGCCGGATCTTCCGAGTCGCTCCGCCAAGCTCCAAATACATCGTGCCCAAGCATGATGTGTCGACGGTCGAATCGGCGGCCACGGCGCTGCTGAGTCCGAATTCCTCGGTGCGTTTCGACGCTTGGACCGCTTTACAAGCGTTCGGAACCAAAGCGGTTCCGGCGCTCGAGAAAATCTGGTCGAACGCCGAGAATCCGCGGCATCGCGCCCGGGCGTTGTGGGCCCTGGGAAAATTGCCGGGAGCCGATACCACGAAGGTGATCTCGGCGGGCGTGGCCGACACCAATCCCGATTTGCGGATCACCGCCTTGCGGCTCGCTCGCCAGGTAAAGGCCGACGTGCCAACGCTGCTGAAAAAGCTGGTCGCCGACCCGTCGCCAGCGGTTCGCCGCGAGTGCGCGATCGCGCTGCGTCACAGCAAGGCTCCTGAAGCGCCGGCGCTTTGGGCCGAGTTAGCCGCCGCCCACAATGGCGTCGACCGCTGGTACCTCGAAGCGCTGGGGATCGGAGCCGACAAACAGTGGGACGCCTATCTAGACGCTTGGATCTCGCGGGTCGGACCGCAATGGGAAAACGCGGCCGGCTACGACATCGTCTGGCGTTCGCGGGCCGGTCGCACATCGGAGATGCTTGCGAAGATTATCGCCAACCCCAACGTGTCGGCGGGAGAGCTACCGCGTTATTTCCGCGCGTTCGACTACCAAAGCGGTCCGGCGAAGGACGCGGCGCTGGCGATGCTCGCTTTCACTCGATCGGCGGGCGACGCCGAGCGCGCCAAAGTGGTTTCCGCCGAGGCGCTCAAGCGGCTGTCGAAGCTCGATCTGGCCGCCAATCCGCAGCAAGCCGCCGCGTTTGAGCAACTGCTCGGACAGTTGCGTGGAACGACGCAATTCGTCGACCTAGTCGCTCGATTCAATCTGGCGAACCATTACGCCGACTTGCTCGCGCTCGCTCAAGAACGTCCCGATGAGCAATTGGGGGTCGAAGCGATCACCGCGCTGTTGCAGAAGGACCAGACGAGCTTGCTTCGCGACTCGTTGCAGGGCAAGGACGTCAAATTGGCGGCGGCCACCGCCCGTGCTCTCGCGAATTCGGCGGACGGCCGTTCGGCGGCCCTTGTTTTGCCGATCGTGAAGGATGACGCGCGGGACCAGGAAGTTCGCCGTCAAGCGACGCGGGCGCTCGCGAGCACCCGTAACGGCGCTCAGCAGTTGGTAGACCTCGCTAAGGCCAAACAACTGAACGAGGGCCTGGTGTCCGCCGCTTCGTTCCAGTTGAATGCCGCGCCTTGGAAGGAGATCAAGGACGAGGCCGCGAAACTCTTCCCCGTTCCTCCCGCCAAAGATAAGGCTCTACCCGCGATCACCGATCTACTAAAGATCAAGGGTGACGCGGGACGCGGCCAGGGCCTATTCGCGAAGACGGCCGAATGCGCCAAATGTCACGTGGTCAACGGCCAAGGCAAAGAAGTCGGACCGAATCTCACCGAGATCGGCGGCAAACTGAGCCGACAGGCGTTTTTCGAGTCGATTCTTTATCCGAGCGCGGGGATCGCGCACAGCTACGAGTCCTATGTGGCCGTGCTCAACACGGGCAACACGGTAACCGGGATCAAGGTCAGCGAAACAAACGATTCGGTCACGCTGAAAACGGCCGACGCGCTCGTCCGCACCTTTCCCAAGTCGGACATCGATGAATTGAAAAAGCAGGCGATCTCGCTGATGCCGGCTGATCTACAGAAGACCATGACCACGCAGGATCTGGTGGATGTGGTCGAATACCTGACGACACTGAAGAAGTAGTACGGGAAAGGCCGCCCGCCAACCGGGCGGAAACGTCCATGGCGGGTTCGGAAACTTTGAAAGCGAATGTCGGTGCGGAATCTGTTCGCACCGACGTTTGTTGGCGCGGCTCGCGGAAGGCCACAGGACACTCTTTCCGGTGTTTTTTATGGCCGTCTGGCCGGTTGAATTCGTCGCT
>JBJTOW010000878.1:0-2655 GCA_046074805.1 Planctomycetota bacterium
CGGCAAGAGCGCCATGCCGCGAAGCTGAATCAATTCGTTGTCCAGAAACCGCGATGAAGCTTGGTGCTCGCGGCCGTAAGCGGCGCCTCCGCCGTAAGGCAGCAGCAACGCGTCCAGTTGCTGTTGCGTGTCGCGTTCAGACGCGTTGGGACGCAGCGTCGCCGCCACGTCGTTGAACGCGCCATCCATTTGGAAAGCGGCCGCCAAATCGCGATACGGCATCCAGAGCACGCCGAACCGGCGATCATCGGGAATCATCTCGCCGCCCCGAACCGAATAGATGAACTCGGGAGACAATGCGACGCCGACGATCGTCAACGGCTGGTATCGTCCATTGATCACCGCCCGCAGGGCGTCGCCCGGCCGCAGCCGATGCGCGGATGCGAACGCCTCGGACACGAGAACTTCACCGCGACGTTCGGCGGTCGGCAGTCGCCCCAACCGCAAATGCAGCCGATTCACCAGGGGCGGCGCGTAGTCGGGCACAGAAACCAGAAGGGCGGTGGCCGGCTCGGCCAGGCCGCGGACATCCAGGACGGCGGGCACGACAATCCGCGTTTCCAAATCGGCGATCCCGGGAATCGCCCGCAAACGCGGTTCGAGCGCCCGCGGGGCCCGCTTCAGCGTCGCGAAGACCGAGGCGAAGTTCGCCTCTCGGAAGTAGTCGCTGCGGGCGCGCGTCAGCGAATCCAACGCGGTGAGCGACATCACAAACGTGGCCATGCCGCTCGCCAGAACCATCACAATCGCCAGCCCCTGCCAGCGGATAGCCCCCAGATCGTTGACCAATTTCCGACGCAGCGCTCGCACGTTACCTCCACCGCGTCGCGTGGCGTTTCCCGGTCACCACTGGATGTCTCGCGCCGCCGCCTTGACGGCGTTGCGGCTCTCCGACGCCACGCGGCCGTCCGACAACAAAACGACTCGGTCCGCCATCGCCGCGATCGCCGCGTTGTGCGTGATGACCGCCGTCGTCGTGCCCAGCTCGCGATTGATCCGTTCGATCGCCTCCAGCACCACGATGCCGGTGCGAACATCCAACGCGCCGGTGGGCTCGTCGCACAACAGCACGTCAGGCCGCTTGGCGATCGCCCGGGCGATCGCCACCCGCTGCTGCTCGCCACCGCTTAGCTGGGATGGGTAGTGGTCGAGCCGCCCGCCGAGCCCCACTAATCCCAACGCTTCCTCGGGACGCATCGGCGCGGCCGCCAAATCGGTGACAAGCTGCACGTTCTCTCGCGCCGTCAAACTCGGAATCAAATTATAGAACTGGAAAACAAAGCCGACGTGGTCGCGGCGATAGTGGGTCAGCAAGTCATCGTCGCCCTGCGAGAGGTCGTGGTCGCGAAACCTCACATAGCCTTCGCTGGGCGTATCCAGCCCGCCCAAGATGTTAAGCAAGGTCGATTTGCCACTGCCCGAAGGTCCCAGCAACACCACGAATTCGCCCGACCGCAGCCGGAAGTCGACGCCGCGCAGCGCCAGCACCTCGACTTCGCCCAACTGATAGCGTTTGACGAGCCCTCGAGCCTCGAAGACCAGTTCACCGTCGGCTCGGCCCACCTCCAACTTGCCGCTCCGCCGCGCTCCGTCAGCTACTCGCACGTTTCGCACGGCCCGTCCGCCGCCGCCTCTGACAGGTCGTCCACCTTGGGGAAATACAGTGCGACCGCTTGGAGAAACTCCTCGCGCGAACCAACATTGGCGACATGACCACGGAACTGTCGCGCTCCAGGCCGACCGGCCGCGTAGTTGCACGCGTACTTGCGCATGAGATGCGTTCCCTTTTGCTCGCCGAAACGCTGGCAGACCAAGTCGTAGTGCCTAAGCATGACCGCCCGCTGTTCGCCCACGGTCGGCTCCGGCGGGATCGGTTCGCCCCGCAGCGCCGCCTGTACCTGACGGAATAGCCACGGCCGTCCCAGCGAAGCGCGGGCGATCATCACGCCGTCGATCGCGTACCGGTGGAACGCCGCCAGCACCTTCACCGGCGAATCCAGATCGCCGTTTCCGATCAGTGGAATACGTTTCAGATGCGGACGGATCGCCGAGATCCGGTCCCAGTCGGCATGACCCTTGAAAAAGTCCTCGGCCGTTCGACCATGGACCGTCAGCGCCGCCGCCCCGGCGCCTTCGACCACCTGGGCGACATCGATCGCGTTGATTTGGTCGCGGGTGCAACCGAGACGGATTTTGGCCGTGACAGGAGTTGGCGCGCAGGCCGCCACCACCCGCTCGATAATCCGTCCCACCCGCTCGGGAAAACGCAGCAAATACGATCCGCTGTGCGCCTTTTCCGTAACCTGCTTGACGGGACAGCCGAAGTTGATGTCGACCACACTCACCCGATACTCGGTGGCCAACCGCGCTCCCACCTTCGCCAGCGTCTCGGGATCATTGTCCCAGATTTGGACCGCCAGCGGCCGCGATTCATCTTTGACGCCCCACAAACGATCCGGATGCTCGCATTCGTGTTCGTCCATCCACACGAACCCCTTCGCGCTGATCATTTCAGTCGCTTGCAGGCCGGCGCCGCCGTACGAACGCACCATTTCACGGAACGCGAAATTCGTGTAACCGGCCATGGGGGCCTGCAACACGGGCGGATCCACGCGAATACCGCCGATATGTAGCGGCGGCGCAGCCGGCGGATTG
>JBJTOW010000879.1:0-3994 GCA_046074805.1 Planctomycetota bacterium
ACTCCCCACTCCCCACTCCCGGCTAGCCACTGCCCTAATTACACGCATTTTCGCTACGACCGGATTGTCGTAAGCCAAAACGCCACTCTACTTACCGGTCCCTAGACTCATCCACTTTTCCAATGTGAAGAATTTATGAACTGGTCGTTGCCGCTCCGGAAGCGTGTCTTCAGCATCCAGCCAACCTCAGTTACAAATCAAAGCAGTGGGCCGGTCGGCTCGTCGACGGTGTCCGCACGGTCGCGGAACCGAAAAAGACGGAACTTAGCTCAAGCTACGCGGAAGCGGCTGGGGCTCGAACAATTGGAAATCCGTTCGCTCATGGCGAGCGTTTGTTGGCCTGAATGGGAGGCGAACATCGCCGTGCCCGAATCGCTTTCGGTGGCGGAGGTAGTGTCGCCATCGGAGCCAACGCATCCGCTGCCGGGCTGTCCCTGTCCCGCCTGTTCGGGGGCGGCAGCGGTGTCGCCATCGGAGCCCACGCACCTGCCGGGTTGTCCCTGTCCGGCCTGTACAAGGCCGACAGTGGTATCGCAATCGACGCCAACGGAAAAGCTCGTGGCAGCGCCGGTGAGCAGTATGGCGGCTCCCCAACCGATTCCGCCAACCGTCGCGTCTTTGGTTGCGCAGCCGTCGGAGCGCAACGAACTGCCGCGAATTCATGGTGTCACCATTGAAGCGGCCTCTCGGGCGGGAGCCGTTTTCGTCTCGGCCAGTTCGCCGGTCGCTGTGACCGCCACCCTGGGGAAGGGATTAGCCACTGGCCAGACGCTTCAGTATTCCACCAATGGCGGAACCACCTGGACGGACGTATCGTCTGGTGCGATCAGTGGCGGCGTCAACGTGCGTGTCGCGGAGGTATCTCTAGCTTCCGCGGTCACGACGGTCGAGTTTTCCGTGTTCGATGGCTCGAATCGTGGCCCGGTAACTCGGCAACGCATCGAGCTCGACGGCACCGGCCCATCCGTCTCGCTTAACGATGTCGTCTTCAATGAACTGACCGGCGAACTGTCGGTTCGGGGCGCAGGGTTATACTCGTTGCTTTCGATGGGCGAAACCGTCGCCAGCGACATTCGTGGCCGGTTGGATTGGTCGAAGTTGCGTTGGGACACGAAATCAGACGGTTCCGCGGCGGTCACCTTCACTCTGGACGACGTCCGGTTTGCCCGCGTCGCCTCCGACGAGCGGATCGTCATGGGCCTGAACCCCGCAAAACAAGCGAATCTTGCAGCGCGGGATGGGTATGGTCCTGGCGACACGGTCACAGTTTCCGCTGGCTTCCTCGTGGACGCGGCGAACGCTCCGCGCCTTCCGCTCAGCTACTGGATGGAGGCGTGACATTCTTCGGGCCCGCGGGTCGACAGGCAGGACGGCTCGACGTTCGCGACAACGTGCGGATTGCTTTTTCAGCGCCGATCACTCGCGGCACCGGGGCGATTACGCTTCGCCGCGCTGACGGCGCCATTGAAGAGACATTCGACGCGGCGACCAGCGCGGCACTGACGATCGATGGACAAACACTGATTGTAAACCCAACCTGGGATCTCCAAGGCAGCTATTCCTATTCCATTACATTCGCGAGCGGCGCCGTAGCGTACGCGTCCGGTGGTTCGTGGAGCGGAGTCGCGGATGTTTCGACGCTAAGTTTCAGTACAGACTTGGAGATTCGGGATGTCACGGGCGCCACAAACATCCGCGACCAGTACCCAGGAAGCGACGGTGTCGAGTCGATTGGCAATCATCGGGCATTGTATATTCCGGTGACTTTCGCCAATGACAATCGGCTTCCCACATCGCTAGAATCGATGCAATGGGACGACATTTTGCCGACGGTCACGTTCTTCGCTGAGAACTCCCAAAACGCGATGACTTTCAGCGCGGACTACACGCCGATGGTCACTTTGCCATATACATACGCTTGGCACCAGCAGTTCGACGCCCAGTACAACGGACTGGGACTGTTGATGTCGCAATCGCAGGCGATCGCTCGACAGATGGGGTTCGATTCGTCCAATTACGAAGTCACGATCCTTCGTTTCAGCGACGTGGATCTACGAGCGGGCGCCTCTTGGGGAGGCGGAAACAGCGTCTGGCTGGGATGGGGAGGATTTGGTGTCACCGCCCACGAGACGGGACATGCTCTTGGCTTACCGCACCCGGACTCAGTGAGCTGGACGGGCAATGTAGCAGGAGGCTTGAATTCACTAGACATAATGGGTGGCGGAGGGGCGGCCAATTCAGATGTGATTCTCGATCGAAAAATGAATCTCGGCTGGGTGGAAGCTGGAAGCCGATTGCTTAACGCGGGCCCCGGCGTCTATCGCATCCATGGCCAAGACCAAGTTAATCGTGTCGCCGGTCAGTACTACGGTCTTACCCAGCAGATCGCGGCCGACGTGTTGGGGGCGAATCCGCAGTACACGATCGAATATCGCCCCTCGATAACCGAACTCGGTCCATCCGTCGTCTTGCTGCGTAACCTAAGCCTCGTCGATCTGACACCAGCCACGAGTTCAAAATTCGACGCGGGTCTTCAGATGGGGCAGTCCGTCCGGGTTCCGGGAAGCGACGCCTACTTCACGGTCATCGACGTACGTGATGGCTACGCCGAACTGGCCTATCAACTCGGACCATTTCCCGACAACGTCGCGCCAACTGCATCCCTGGCCGCCACCGCCACCACTGTCGCCACAGGTGGCAGTGTGGCGTTCACGGCGAACGCTGTCGACGCCAATGGCGACGCGCTTGTGTACTACTGGGAGTTCAGCGACGGCGTCAAGGGTGTTGGCGCCAGTTTCTCGAGGACCTTCACCCAAACCACAGCGACAGCCATCACCGGCACACTCACCGTCGCCGACATGCGTGGCGGCACAGCGACGCGTACGATCACGATCAATGCAGGTGCAACGAGCACCGGCACGCCGCAAACGGTTGGCAGCGTCACCAATCCATCCCTGTCAAAACCGCGAGTGGCCGTCACGGCCAGCGATGGCTTTGCGGCCGAAGGTGGCGATACCGGTGTGTTCACCTTTACCCGCCTCGGCACCTCCACAACGGCTGCCTTGACGGTCAACTTTACCTTCAGTGGCGCGACCAGCGATTTCGCCTCCCTGCCGTCTTCTGTTGTG
Source organism: Planctomycetota bacterium (assembly GCA_046074805.1). GTDB lineage: Bacteria > Planctomycetota > Planctomycetia > Pirellulales > Pirellulaceae > CAIXSC01. Next base: position 3,129 of record JBJTOW010000879.1, read on the forward strand.
ATTCCAGCCGGTCAGTCCCAGGCAACCGTGACCCTGTCGGCGGTCGACGACGCCGTTATTGAAGCCGTGAAACGACTTGTGGTCACGGTCAGCAGCGCTACGGCTTACGATATAAGCTCGCAGAACACCAGCGCGACGCTGACCGTGGGCGATAACGACACGCCAACGGTGACGATCGAGGCGATCAACGGTGTGGCCGCCGAGGGCAGCCGCGACAGCGGTTTGCTACTGATTCGCCGCACCGGCCCCACAACCGAGCCATTGACGGTGTACTACGGGCTTTCCGGTGACGCCTTCAACGGTGGCGACTACGGCCGGCTGGACGGCCAAATTGTTATTCCCGCCGGGGAAGCGGCCGTGGCGTTGTCGGTCGCGGCGATCGACGACGAAGTGGGCGAGCCCGACGAGTTGGCAACGGTGTTTTTAACCGCCTTTAACGGGACTTATAGCGTTGGGGCCACGTCAACTGCGAGCGTGACGATTAAGGACAACGCCGACCCGCCCGTTGTTTCCGTTCGGCTGGCCGAAGGAATGTCGCGAATCGAGGGAAGCACGCAGCGTGTCTACTTCGATGTTTCGGGCGGCGACGGCCAACCGCGCGACGTCCGATACACGATCGGCGGTACTGCGACGTCAGACGCTGATTATAAGCCGCTCAGTGGCACCTTCCGAGTGCCCACGGGTGGCCGTCAAAGCGTCTGGTTGGATGTCGCGACCCTGGCCGACAGCGTCAACGAACATGCGGAAACGATTAGTCTTACCTTGGCGCCGTCGTTCGATTATGTGATCGGCGAGTATCCCACCGCCCTGGTGGAGATCGTCGAACCGATCGACGAGTCTACCGGAGGCGATCGTGTCAACGTCAG
>JBJTOW010000880.1:0-2536 GCA_046074805.1 Planctomycetota bacterium
GCGGACCGCCATGTCGCTTGCCAACTCTTTCGAAGCGCAACTGGATCTCCTGCATGTCTGGAGCGTCTACGGCGAGCGGATTGTGCGGGACTACATGAAGTCGCATGAATTCGAATCGCTGCAGGCGATGATGCACCAGGAGCATGGCGACTGTCTCAGGAAACTCGCGGAGCGCACCGGCTTCGCGGGTGGGCCGGAACGCACGCATCTCGTGCGGGGCGACGCCACACTGGAGATTCCCAAGTTCGTGGCGGAGAACCAGACCGATCTGCTGGTGATGGGAACGCTGGCTCGTGCCGGCGTGTCGGGCTTCCTGATGGGAAACACTGCCGAGCTGATCTTGAACCAAGTGCAGTGCTCGGTGTTGGCGCTGAAACCACCAGGTTTCATCTGCCCGGTGAAGCTGAGGCCGAAATCGGCCGAGTCGGAACCGACGGTGGAAGACCTGCCGGACGTGCTCCCGCAACCGCCTGTGCCCTAACGCCGCGCTGGCCCTTCCGTCCACATCATCGAGCGGCGCTGGAGCCGCTCGATGGCGTCGGCGAAACCGCTTCGCTTCACGCGGGTTCTCCATTCACAAGCCGCGTAACGACGCGAAGTTCGTCGAGGATGGACGGTAAAGCCATCCTCAACTCGCGTTCGGTGGTGGCGTTTACTGAGGAGCCGTGACGTCGTAGCACAGGATGCGGTCCTGTTCGCGAAGAAACAAACGGCCGCCCGTGATGACTGGATGCGACCAGCTTGGCATCGTTTCCTCGCCGGGGATCTTGAACGACCCGGTTTCCTTGTAGCCGTCAGGCGTGGCCTTGGCGAGCGCGATGACACCGTTTTGGAAACGGACGTAAATGCAGCCGTCGGCGGCGGCGAACGCGGCCGATCCGCGTCCCGAGCCGCGTTCCTTCCACACGATTTCCCCAGTCATCAAGCTGGCGCAAAACGGCACGCCCGCGTCGTCTGAATCGCCGAAAAGGTGGTCGCCGACCAGAACGATGCCGCCATGTTTGTTCGCGAGCGCTGGCTTGATCGGATAAACCTCTTCGACGTTCACGAGATTTTCCGGCTGGGCGACTTGCTTCAGTAGCGCGCCGCCGCGTTTGTAGCCGGCGGCGAAGAACACGAGGTCGCCGCGCACGATCGGCGTGGGAATGACCGCCGTCGTTCGATCGATTTCGTAGCTCCACAGCAGCTTTCCATCGGTCGCTCGCACACCCATCGCGCCGCTGGCCGTCGTCGTCACGTAAACTCGCGTGCCGCCGATCTCGGAGACCACGATCGACGCATGGCCCGCTCCGCGGTCACCCTCGCGAATCGTCTTCCAAACAACTTCTCCGGTAAGTTTATTCACGGCGACCATGGTGTTCTTGTCGCCGCCAGGCGTGAATACCGCGTTGTCGCCGTCCACCAACACCGATTCGCTATAGCCCCAGCCATCGCCCTTCTTGCCGCCGAACTCTTCTTTGAGATCCTTCGACCACTTCACCTGACCGCTGGCCGCGTCGCAGCAGAACAACTTGCCGTACGGAGTGATTACGTAGACGCGATCGCCATCGACGGTCGGCGTGGACCGCGAGCCCTGCCAGGTTGGGGCGCCGCTATTCCATGGCGAGCCGGTTTCGGTTTGCCACAACTGCTTGCCGCTGTCGAGCGCGAACGCCGAGAGGAATTCGGTTTTGTTGTCACCGCCATTGGCTGGCGTGCCGTCGCCGAGCGTGAAGAGTTTCCCGCCTGCGACTGCCAGGCTCGCGTAGCCTCGGCCCGCGCCTTTGGCTTCCCATACCAGTTTGGGGCCTTCAGCCGGCCAAGCTTGCAGCAGCCCCTTCTCGTTGGAGACGGCCGAGCGATCGGAACCTCGGAAGGTCGGCCAGTTGGCTTCGGGAGCGGCCGCCGAGGCTGGAGCGACAACGTAAAGTGCGCTCGAGCCGCCAACCAGCGAACCGGCCAGCAGTCCCGCCATCGAGCCACCGACAGGCACGGCGGCGAAGAGAGCGGCAACGGCGAACCGCCGAACGCGGCGAGCCAACTCGCGCAGTCGTCGACCGGCGTCGCTGGACGTCCGCAAATGCGCCGCTGCTCGGCTTCGAGGCTGAATGAGGGCTGCGAGTTCGAAGTGGTCGTGGAATGGGGAATCCGTCAATCGGGAATCACTGGGGCGCATGGAAAAATGTCTCCAAAACGGGACGGGAAGCGGCGTGTCGGCGACCGCAGGTGGGTGGGAACGCGTCGATCAAGGGCTGCGGGACAGGACTGGCGACAAGCCTTGGCCACATGATACTCGCGAGCGGAACTCAAGGAATAGCGTCGCCCTGAGCTCGGCGATCGGAAATCGAACCGTCGGCATCCTCGGCCACTGCGAGGGAATGAACATTTCAACAGCGACTCGACGAAAAGCCGCAGGCCGCAAGACGGCGTGTCTTCCGGGCGACGGACTTTCCAGTCCGTCGCATGGCGTGAGTCTGCTTTCTCACCCCGTACGACGGACTTCCCCGGCCGTCGGTTGGTAAATTCGGGCCGACCAGCACCGCTGCGACGGACTGGG
>JBJTOW010000881.1:0-11813 GCA_046074805.1 Planctomycetota bacterium
GCCATCCGGTCGACAGGAAAAATGTCACGACAACATATCGCCCGGCGAGCGTCTCGAATTTGAAGTCCGGCCGCTGACGCGAGCCTAACACCACCCACGGAGCGGGTTCGCCGATCGTCAATAAGTTTTCACGACCTGACATTGTCATCCCCAGGCTTTACGGCCGTCGCCCGTGGCGCCGTCCAGCGCTATCGAAACAAGTGGCTCCAGATCTTCCAACCTACGAAAGCCACCGATCCAACCGCCGCCGCGAGCAGCAAACCGCCCAGCAACCAGCGGCCGAGTCGGGCCGGCGTCGAACCTCCGTGATTACCGGGAACGCTCAGCTCGAAGAGCCGCTCGATCGCCAACTGAAAGCTGCCGTCGTTCGACAGTCCGTGCAGCAAGTCGAATTGCGCCTTGGACATGAACCCCCGAAAAAATAGTCGACGCTCCCCCGCATCATAACGAATGCGACTCGCCAGATCGTCGGGAAACCTTAAACCTTCTGGCAGATTTTTAAGGAAAACGGAGTGCTCTGAGTGGATCATGGCGTTCAACCGCTTGATCGTCACCGCCTCAAACGGCAATTCCCGAAACTGTGCGGCATGCCGCGAAGCGGTGCATCACGCGGGGTGGCCCCAGCATGCACTCCGCCGTCGCGAGCCTCTCAACGCGGACACGCAGATCACCTGAGCAAAGGTCGTGCCGAACGCGTCTGCCGGTGAACACTCAAAGGGAGGTCACCGGGAATGGAAATCCCGGATGCGGTGCCACGACAAAACCGGGAACTCAATAAAAGCTGACCGCCGAGATCGAACGCGGCACGATCGCGGTCCTGGGTTGCTCGATAGTAATTTTCGGCGCCATGCAATAGGAAGTCCGCGTCGTAGCCAAAAGTTTAGCGTTGCCGAAGCACTAGCGAGCCTCCAGGAGGCCCGACCGTTCCAGATGGGCGATCACCTGATCGGCCAGAATCTCTGGTGGGACTTCGGCGCCGGCCAGTCGCAATTGTGGGGCCAAGGGAGCTTCGTAGGGATCGTCGATTCCCGTCATGCCTTTCAATTCGCCAGCTCGGGCCTTCTTGTACAGTCCCTTCGGATCGCGCGCCTCGCAGACCGCCAGAGGCGTATCGACGAACACTTCCACGAAGTCCCCTGCCCGGCCGTGTTCCTCGACTTGCCGCCGCACGGCGTCGCGGTCGCGCCGATACGGGCTGACAAACGCCGTCAACACGATCAATCCCGCCGACGCGAACAACTCGGCCACGGCGCCGATCCGCCGAATGTTCTCCTCGCGGTCTTCGGCGGAAAACCCAAGGCCAAACCGTTTGGCGAACGACTCGCTGTGCGTCTGCGACAACAACGCGGGACTGGCGTTTAGGCCGTGCCGTACGTTGTCGCCGTCCAGCAGGAAGGTTTCGGCGCCGCGGGCGAAGAGCTTCTGATCCACACAGTTGGCCACCGTGCTCTTACCGCATCCGCTTAGCCCGGTGAACCAGACCACGCAACCACGATGCCGATGCCGGCGCTCGCGTTGCTCTCGCGACACGGCGTGAGCGTGCCAAGTGATCTCGGTGCGTTCCATGACTGCCTCATATTTTTCTCGAATAAGATCGTGTGCCTTTCCCGAACCATCAGCTTTGACAGCGCGGCAAGCGTCCATTCGATGATCGGTTCAATCCCCTCAGTCTGTCCAATCGCGGAGATGGGCGGCCAAGACCCCGGGTGGTCAGCTCCATACGAGAAAGAACAACGCTTCCCGGCACCAGCGGCCAGCCGGGTGGCCCGCGACAAAACCGGTTCCCTTCGCCGCGACCAAGGCTGCCTGGGAAGCTCGCAAAGCCAAGTCGTTGGCCCACGCCCGGAGTGACTCGGCACCCGTCATGGAAGCGGCTCCGACAGAGTGGTTACAGGTTGAGGACACGGGAGCCTGTTGCGTCTCGACCGGATCGCCGGCTTCAGCGAGCAGCCGCGAGCGGGCGGTCCGCCATTCGTCGCGCAGCGTGCGAGCGACCGCAGCCAAGTCGCCGCGACGGTCCGCCTCCGCCTCCAGATAGCCGATAGCACGGGCCGCCAGCGCCAAGGCCAACGCCGATGTTTGCAGGCCGCCGGAACCGCCACTACGAGCGGTGCGCAACACTTGGTCGCAGGGACCGGCGACCACCCAGTTCCGCCGCACGGCCACATCTTCGAACCGCACCGAACCGGTGTGGCTTGCGTCGAGCGCAACCAGTTCATGGGGTGGATCGATGGTGATCCCAGGCCTACACGCGGGAACGGCGGCGAGCAACTGCCGTCCATCGTCAAGCACGGCGCCGACGGCCAGCCAATCGGCGAAGGCGGCGCCGGTGACCCAGGGGCTGTAGCCGCTGAACCGGTAGCCATCAGCCGACTCGCTGGCCCGCAGCGCCGCCGTCCCCAAATGCCGCCGGCTGGTCGTTAGTTGGGAAATCGCCACGGTCGCGAATGTTCGGCCCGCCAATAGGTCCGGCAGTAGCCGATCCCGCAATTCGAGATTCGCTGACTCGGCGAGCCGCGTGCTCGCCGCTGTCCGCTGCGTGAGGACGAACGCCGTGGTCAAACAGGCTTGGCCCAACCGTAGATAGCCCCGTAATTGATCGGCGTCCGACCAACCGAAACCTCCGACATCGCGGCTCGCCGACCACCGGAACACGCCTCGTTCCCCGCACCACGCTAATTGCCTTGCCGGCCACAACGCCGCATTCGTCGGGACGGACTGGGTAGCGGGCGGCTTCTCGAGGCCAGCGCAAGCGGCCGCGACCTCTTCGCAGAGCACATCCAGTTCGGCATCGACAGGTGTCAGGATGGGCGAGGGATCCATGGGGCCGTAATATACCAGCGGGACGACCGGGGTACGGTGGCTGCCGGGTTTCGAGCACAGGCGGTGCTCGTTAAACTGACCGACCCGTTAGGGAACAACCGTCGCAGGTCGTCGTGGAAGGAGAGTCGGATGTCGTTGCGTGACGTGCAACCGCCGCAGCGTTTGGAAGGTGTTCAACCAGTCAGCGAGATGAGTCCTCAGGCCCTGCACGACAAATGCATGGCGTTGGCCCGCAACCTGTGGTGGACTTGGCAACCGGAAGTGATCTCGCTGTTCCGCGACATCGACCCGATCCGCTGGCGGCAACTCGACCACAATCCGATCGCTCTGCTCAATGAGTTCACCCCAGACCAACTGGCGGTCCGCGCGGCGGAGATGGTGCTCTACAGTCGGATCAATCACGCCTTTCGGCGGCTCAAGGAGTATGTGGGCCGCAAGCACACCTGGGCTTCAACCCATGCTGGCGTGCTGGGCGGTAAGCCCGTGGCGTACTTTTCCGCCGAGTTCGGCTTGCACGAGTCGTTGCCGATTTATTCAGGCGGGCTCGGAGTGCTCTCTGGGGACCACATCAAAAGCGCCAGCGGTCTCGGCGTTCCCTTGGTCGCGGTCGGGCTGTTTTACGATCAAGGTTATTTCAAACAACATCTGGACGCGAACGGCTATCAACGCGAGGAGTACCTCGGCACGAAGGTGGAAAATCTGCCGTTCGCGCCGGCTCTTTCCCCGGCCGGCCAACCGGTGACGGTTTCCATTCAAACCCGTTCCGGCCAGTTGTTGGCGAAAGTCTGGCAAGTGATCGTGGGGCGCGTGCGTCTGTATCTCCTGGACTGCGACGTGGAAGGGAACAGGCCGGAAGACCGCGAACTGACCAGCCGGTTATACGGCGGCGATGAACGCACCCGAGTGCGACAGGAACTGGTGCTGGGCGTTGGCGGAGTCCGCGCGCTCGCGGCCCTCGGCATCACGCCGGGTGTCTACCACTTGAACGAGGGCCACAGCGCCTTCGCTCCTCTGGAAGTCATTCGTGAGCGGATGGTCAACGATGGATTGTCGTTCCGTGACTCGCTACGAGAGGTCGGACAGCGGACCGTGTTCACCACGCATACGCCGGTTCCAGCCGGTCATGATCGGTTCCATGGAGGTTTGGTCGAGGAGCACTTGGGCCCGCTGCGCGACGAACTGGGAATCTCGTACGAGGAATTGATGGCGCTCGGCCGCGTCGAGACCCACAACGAGCATGAACCGTTTTGCATGACCGTTCTGGGATTGAAGGTGGCCCGGCGAGCGAACGCCGTCAGCGCGTTGCACGGGCACGTATCGCGCCGCATGTGGCATTGCCTGTGGCCGACGCGTCCGGAGGAAGAGTTGCCTATCGGGCATATCACGAACGGCGTTCATGTTCCCAGTTGGCTTGCCCAATTGATGTGGAACTTGTACGACCGCCACTTTCCAGTCCAGTGGACGCAGCGGATGGGCGAGGCGGAGGTTTGGCAACATATTCTGCAAGTGGATCCGGGCGAACTTTGGGAAACGCATAACGCCCTCAAAAACCAGCTGCTGGCTTTCGTCCGCCGTCGCCTGAGCCGTCAAGCGCGTCGTCGGGGCGAAAGCGAGGACGCGGTGGAGACCGCGCGGAATGTGTTCGATCCGAACGTTCTGACGATCGGCTTCGGCCGCCGCTTCGCGACTTACAAGCGGGCCAAGCTTGTGTTCACCGATCTTGAACGCGCCAATCGGCTCATGAACGATCCCCTTCGCCCCGTGCAGTTCGTCATCGCCGGCAAGGCGCATCCGCGCGACGAACCTGGCAAACAACTGATCCAGTTCGTCGCCAATCTGAGGCATGACCCACGGTTCAAAGACCGGGTTGTGTTCCTGGAGGATTACGATATCAACGTCTGCCGCCACATGATCCAAGGCGTGGACGTTTGGCTAAACAACCCCAGGCAACCGTTGGAAGCGTCCGGCACAAGCGGCCAAAAAGCGGTGCTCAACGGCGGACTCAACCTTTCCATTCTCGACGGCTGGTGGGCCGAAGCGTACGACGGAACCAACGGCTTCGCGATCGGCCGCGGCGCCAGCCACGTTTCCGACGAACTGACCGATCGCCGCGACGCCGATTCGCTGTACGAAGTGCTCGAAAACCAAGTTATTCCGATGTTCTACGAACGCGATGTCGACGGCCTGCCGCGACGCTGGATCCAGCGCATGATGAATTCAATCAGCTCGTTGGCGTGGCGTTTCAGCGCGCACCGCATGGTCGCCGACTATACTCGGCACTGTTACGTTCCCGCCGCCGGTGGACTGAGTTGCGACATGTCGCGTTGACGGCGTGGCTTACCGGTCCGAGCCTGATCGATCGGAGCCCCCTGCCCTCCACCAATCGGGCCACAGCCCGTATGGGCGTTCGACTTTTGAGCTAACCTCGTACGCGTTTTACTGGTTGCCAGCTTTACCTGCCCGCTATCCCCTGCCGCGGCCCGGCCGCAAAGGTTCCACTCGATGGTTACCGTTGGAATGAACTACCATGTGATTGAAGGCAAGCAGCAAGACTTCGAGGACAAGTTCGCCGCTGTCATCACGGCGCTGAACGCCGCTCCTGGCCATACCCGTTCGACGTTGTGGAAGGACGTCGCGGACGGCGCGTCTTACCTGATTACCAGCGAATGGTCCGATGAACAGGCGTTCCAGAGTTTCATTCGCAGCGACGCTTTCCGCGCCGTGACGAACTGGGGCAAGGAACAAATCCTGTCCGGCCGACCGCAACACAAGGTTTACAAGCACTAAAGCGATAACGGCGATCGCCGGGCTAACGAGGAGGAACCGCATGGCGAGCGAGACAACTTTCCAGCGAATTCCTCCCCGGGACTTGTCGAGTTCGCCGCGAAATGTGCGACTCTACGATTTGCGTCGACGTGGTTCGCGTTCGCGCGACATGCAGATCGATACACGGCGGCCATCACCTGTGTGGTCGCTGCGGCGGTCACTCTTTTTGCCACGCCCTACCGTTCGTCTCCTGATCGTTGTTCTTGCATTACTCGCGTTAAACGTCGTTTTCTCCGCGCTTTCCGCACATCCGTTTCTTTCCGCTTTGATTTCCGCTCCTTCTGCTGTGGCGGCGGAAGTGCCGCGGCCCGTCCTTCGCAGTGTGTTCCCGGCAGGTGGACAAGCGGGAACCAGCTTCGTGGTCGACATCGATGGTTTGGCGCTCGACGGCCCGCCGTTCGATCTACCTCCTTCGACGGCGTCGAACGCCGCGGCGCCCCGGCTCTGGTTCGCCGACTCGCGGATCCAGGCCGTCGCGCGTGGGCCCAAATCGTTCGAGGTGACCATCCCCGCCGAAGTGCTGTGCCATCGCCTGGATGTCCGCGTGGTGGGCCGCAATGGAATCAGCGGGCCGCGTGTCTTTCAAATCACCCCGGCGGCCGAGCGGCTCGAACAAGAACCGAACGACACCCCGCCCCAGGCGACGCCGGCTCCAACGCCACTCGAAGCGTCTTCGACAGCCATCCTCTTTAATGGCCGGCTCGAAAAGCCCGCCGATGTGGACTGCTTCCGAGTGGCCTGTCGCGCGGGCCAAAAAATCGTGTTCGAACTCTGGGCCGACCGACTCGATTCGCCGCTCCGAGGCACGCTCGAGATCATCGACGCGACTGGTCGTCGTCTGATCGCCGATCGCGGCCGACTGGGCGCGGTTGATCCACGAATCGACTTCGCGGTTCCAGCGGACGGCGAATACACGGTTCGAGTGTTCGATCAGACATACCTTGGCGGCGCCGATTTCATCTACCGTTTAGCGGTCGATGCCGGCCCGCGTGTCGATTTCGCCACGCCTGCGATGCTGTCGACGACGGCATCCCGGCTGCCGCTAACGCTATGGGGACGCAATTTGGGCTCGTCGCCCGCTGGCGTGAAGCACGGAGCACCTCGCCTTGGCTCCGCCTCCCTGGAAAACCAAGTCGGCGAACTCGATGTGGCTCGACAGGGAATCGATTGGACTCCGCTCAGGCCTTCGCGCGAAGCGTTCGTGGACATGATCTCCGCCCGCTGGTCGACATCGCTCCAGCCATTTCCCTTGGCGTTTTCGAGCGCGATGCCGCTCAACGCCTCGCCCAACAACGCCTCGCCCAACAACGCCGTGCTCAACAACGCCGTGCTCAACCACTTGCCGCCGGACAACACGACGCTCGCGAACACGCCACTATTGGTCGAGGACGGTGTTGGGAATCATGGGTCAGCCACGGCGAAGACGGTAACTGTGCCCGCCGATCTTGCGGGCCGACTGGAGGCGGCTGACGAACAAGACTGGTACGTGTTCGAGGCGCGCGGCGGCGAGGTTTTTTGGTTGGAAGGGTATGCCGAGCGGCTTGGGGCGCCTGTTGACCTCGAGCTCTTCGTCTTCGACGCCGAAGGACGCGAACTGCTGCATCTCGCGGACCAGTCCCGCAATCCGCTCGGAACGCGGTTCCCCACGGACACCACGGATCCAGCCGGCCGCTTCACCGCGCCCCGCGATGGGTCGTATTACCTGGTTGCGAGCAACGCGATCGCGGCCGGTTCGGCGGATGATCGTCGACGGTACGCGATCTCATTGCGTCGCGAGGAAGCCGATTTTCGTCTGGTCGTGACGCCACGAGCCGCGGACGCTGGGGCCGGGCTACGGGCGCCTCGCGGCGGCCGCGATTCGCTCGAAGTCTTGGTCCATCGCCGCAACGGTTTCGCCGGGCCACTGCGTGTCGGCGCGGTGAACTTGCCTGTGGGTTGGAACTGCGAGGAAAGTTGGATCGCCGCCGATGAAGATCGCGGGTTGTTAGTCGTCACCGCTCCGGCAAGCGGTCCGCCCGAAATCGCCTCTCCGAATTGGCTCGGCGTAGCGAATGTCGCTGGACAGGAAATCCGCCGTGCGGCCATGACCGGCGCCGCGACGCGAATCGGCGATCCGCGTGGCGTTGCCCGCACGACCCACGGCGCCCCGATCGCTGGCGTCGGCGAAGCGCCGCTGTTCGTGGAAGCCGCCCTGGAAACGGCTCTCGATAGCCATCGCGCTAGCGTGGTATCGGTCAACGCTCCAGACCCGCTGGGGGCGGCCGTGAATCTGCCCTTTTTGTTTCAAGACAGCGTCGTCGAGGTTCGAGTCGATGTGCGTCGCGCCGCTGGCGCCGAGGGGCCGATTGAATTGCAAGCGATCGGACTTCCGCGTGGCGTTCGAGCGGACTTCGCCACCATTCCTCCTGGTGAAGTTCGCGGTTGGATAAGTTTATGGGTCGCTCGCGACCAAGTCGTAGGCCCTTTCAGTTTCGCGATACAAGCCAGCTTACTTCCACCCGAGCCGGCCTCCGCCACGACTGCGGCACCACCCCGACGGTCCGCGAAACCGCCCGTGTCGACAACCGTTAGCAATCTGCTCTCGGCGCAAATCGCCCCCGGCCGCATCCACATGGCCATCGATCCACGGACGCCCCGGAAAATCGCGAGAGGCGAAGTGATCCATGTCAAATATTCGGCCGAGCGGCGCCACGGTTTCATCGGCAAAATCCACACAGAGCTCGCAGCTCCCGGCGGAGTGCGGGGAATTCGTGGCCGCGGCGTGACCTTTACGAGCCAGACCGAAACGGGTGAAATCCAGATCATCGCTACGGAAAACGCGCCGCTTGGACCGATCCATGGCCTGCGACTCGAAGCGATCGGCACGGTCGAAGACCAACCGACATACCTCGGTGGCTGCCTGCTTGACCTGGAGATCATCGAATGAAAACCACTCGCTTATCCCCGCGAACTTGGCTCGCTAGCCGCGATCGCTTCCAGCATGTTCGCCTTCCGCTCTTAGTCCTCTTGCTCACGGCAACTGTTCTGAATTGGAATGCGACGACGCGGACGGCACGGTCAGAGGATCGCGTTCCACATCAGCCAGGGTTCGAGACCGACGTCGTCCCGTTACTCACGCGACACGGTTGCAACGGTGGCGGCTGTCATGGCAAGTCGACGGGACAAAATGGTTTTCGTCTTTCGCTACTGGGCTACGAGCCGGCGTTCGATCACGAGTCCTTGACGCGCGAGGCCCGAGGCCGGCGGCTGTCGCTTGCTGCGCCGCGGCGTAGCCTGTTGCTGCTGAAAGCGACGGGTGCCCTGCCACATGGCGGCGGCGCCCGTTTCGCGGTGGATTCGGCTGACTACGTAACGCTCGAACGTTGGATCGCTGGCGGTGCACGGCCCGCCTCGGCGTCCGATCCGCGACTCGAGTCACTCGCCGTCACGCCGGCTGAAGCGCGATTCGATCAGGCCACGCGCGGTGTCGCTCTTCAGGTCGAAGCCCGTTTTTCCGATGGTTCCCGCCGCGATGTCACTTCGCTCTCGATCTACCAATCAAACGAACCCGATATCGCCGAAGTCGACGATGCTGGTCAGGTGGCGGTCAAACAGCGCAGCGGCTTGTTCACGGTCATGGTGCGGTACGGCGACCAGATTGGACTCTTTCATGGCGTATCGCCGAGGCCGAGAGATGCGGCTGTGGAACGACAACTGGAATTGTGGCTCAACCAACCCGCTCTCACGCCCATCGACCGGTTGCTCGCCACTCAATGGCGACGGTTGGGCATCGCGCCATCGCCGTCCGCGAGCGACGGCGAGTTCCTTCGCCGCGCTAGTCTTGACATTTGCGGCACGCTACCGACGCCCGCCGAGGTCGCGGCGTACGTGGCTGATTCGCGTCCCGATAAGCGGGCCCGATTGATCGAATCGCTGCTGGAACGTCCCGAGTACGCCAGTTTTTTCGCGCTCAAGTGGGCCGATATTCTCCGCAATCGCGGCCGCGGCTACGCGACTTCTAAACAACGCCATGGCACGGCGTTGTTCGCGACCTGGATTCGCGACAGCATCGCCGCCAACATGCCGTTCGACGAATTCGCGTCGGCGATTGTCACCGCGTCCGGGAGCCAGGAAACCAACCCGCCGACCGTCTGGTATCGCAATGTGCGAACCGGGCCCGACTATGTCGAATCGATCGCGCAGGCGTTCCTTGGCGTACGCATTCAATGCGCCCAGTGCCACCACCATCCGGCAGACCGCTGGAGCCAAGACGATTATTACGGATTGGCCGCCGTGTTCGACCGCGTTGGGCGCAAGGGTGGATTCGCCGACGCCGAGGTGCCCACGAATGAAACGATTTTCCTCGCCGCGAACGGCCGCACCGTCCATCCACGGTCGGGCCGGTTGATTCCGCCGCGACCGCTCGGCGGTCCCGAGTTCATCGCGCGAGGCACAGCCTCTGAGCGGTTCACCGATCCGCGGAGGCAGCTCGCCGAATGGATGGGTCGGCCCGACAATCCATTCTTCGCGCGCACCTTCGCGAATCGAATGTGGGGACACTTTTTCGGCCGTGGCATCATCCACCCCATCGATGACGCTCGTCCAACGAATCCGCCGTCCAATCCGGAATTGCTCGACGTTTTGGCCCGCGACTTCGCCGACCACGGTTATGACGTGAAGCGGCTCATCCGCACCATTTGCTCGTCGTCCGCCTATTCGCTCAGTTCGCTGCCGAACGACGCCAATCGTGACGACGCCCAGAATTTCGCCCGCTATTACCCGAAGCGGATGTCGGCTGAAGTGCTGCTCGACGCGTTGAGCCAAACCTTGGAAGCTCCAACCCGCTTCGCGAACATCGCCGGCGAGTTTCCCGTGGGCACTCGCGCCATCGATTTGCCGGATGAGGCGGTTCCCAGCCAGTTCCTCGACGTTTTCGGCCGACCGGCACGGATGTCAGCCTGCGAATGCGAACGCGTCGACGCGCCAGCGCTCGGCCAAACCCTTGAACTGGTCAGCTCCCGCGAAATCCACCAAAAACTGACCCATCCTGGCGGTTTCATCGACCGTCTGGCCGAATTGCATCCGCCAACCGTTCCGACCGCAACGCACAACTCGCCGGCTAATCCCGCCAGCGCTCCGATGGCCATGGAAGCCGTGGCCGACGCGAACGTGCAGTCACTCTTCCTGCGTTTGCTGTCGCGGCCACCGACTCCCCGCGAGTCGCGCGCGGCGGTTGAATTCCTCCGGACCAAGGCGAGCCGACCCGCCGAAAAACCGTCGGGGGAAAGATCCGCGAGCAAGCCGGTCGACTTTCGCGAGGCCTATCGTTCGCTCGCCTGGGCGTTGTTGGCGACGAACGAGTTTTTGTTCAATCATTAGGGGCAGTTGTCAGTTGTCAGTTGTCAGTTGTCAGTTGCAAGTCGTCGGTTGTCGGTTGTCGGTTTTCAGTTGTGAGTGATCGTTTTTCATTTGTCCGTTTTTCGTATTTCGTATTAGTCATCCATTGTTTCCGATTTCTCATTCCTCGGTTCAAACGCGGGCGTGACGGGCTTCCCGGCTTTCGAAACACGCTTCGCGCGACGAACCTGCAAGGCCGATGGGCGGAGTGTCATCCGTCAGTCCTGCTGTTTTTAAAGTGCGGATTCTTGGTTGGAGGTGAAAATGGCGGCGAACGAAGAAGGTCAGCGAATGGCGGGACAGCCAGCCACCGAGCGATCCGGCGTTGTGGACGAGTCGCGTAGGGCGTGGGCGCAGAGCCTGACACGCCGTCACTTTGTCGCGCAAAGCCTCCTGGGTGGAGCCGCGACGCTTGGACTGGCCCCGCTGTGGACGATTCGCGGTGTCGCCGATGAGCGTGCCGCTAGTGTGCGGCCAAATGGAAACGTGGAGCGGCGCGAGCCGAACTGTGACGAGGCGGGACAACACAAGCCGACCACGCGTCCAAAGTCGCTGATCGTGTTTTGGACCCATGGCGGGTTGAGCCAGCAAGACACGTACGACATGAAGCCGGACGCGCCAGCCGAGTATCGGGGACCGTATCAGGCAATCGCGACCAACGTGCCAGGCATCCTACTGGGCGAGCGTTTTCCACAGCAAGCGAGGGTCATGGACAAGCTGTCGATCGTCCGCTCGGTGCATCATGAAAACGGCATTCACGCACCTTCGGCGCATTGGATGCAGACCGG
>JBJTOW010000882.1:0-3126 GCA_046074805.1 Planctomycetota bacterium
GTCGTCGAGGACGAATCCCTTGATGACGAACTCCCGGAGCGTCTGCGTGGCCCAGATGCGGAACTGCGTGGCCTGGGAGCTGTTCACCCGGTAACCGACCGAGATGATGACGTCGAGGTTGTAGAACTCGATCTCCCGGCGTACCTCGCGGTTTCCTTCGATTTGAACTCTTCGAATTTTTCGAAGAGTTGCCTCGGGGGAAAGCTCGCCGGAACCGTAAATCTCTTTGAGGTGGTAACTTACGGTGTGAATCTCCACGCCGAACAGGTCCGCGATGCGCTTCTGGCTCAGCCAGAACGTCTCGGATTCGTACAGCACCTCGATCCGCACCGTCCCTTCGGCGGTCTGGTAGAGGATCAGCTCCCCTTCGTGGGGTTGCTCGGGAATCTCGCTCATTAGGCGTCCACCTCGTCGTCACGCTCGCCGGTTTCCCGAATGGTGGACTCGATCGCTCTGCGTTCCCGCTCGACCTCCAGCATCAACTCCTGTTCGCTGGGAAGGAATTGCAGGTACTTCGAGGCGAAGATTTGCCGCCCTTCATTCAGGACCGAGTATCGCGCCACGGCTTCGCTTTTGTCGGAGCAGAGAATCAAACCGATGGTGGGGTTGTCCCCTGGAACCTTGAACCGGTCCTCGAACAGTCGAACATAGCCGTCGAGTTGGCCGACGTCGTGGTGAGTCAGTTTGCCGATTTTCAAATCGATCAGCAGGAAGCACTTGAGGATGTAGTTGTAGAAGACCAGATCGATGTAGAACTCGTCATCGTCGAACCGGATCTGCTTCTGACGGGCGACGAACGAGAAGCCCTTGCCGAGTTCCAACAGGAAGGCTTGGAGATTGTCGATGATGGCCTGTTCGAGCGCGCTTTCGTGGAGTTTCGGCGAATCGGGCAGGCCCAGGAACTCCAAGACGTAGGGCGACTTGAGAATTGCTTCCGGCGGCGTCGGATCTCCCGGTAGCTTCTCTCGATCAGCCGCGACCAATCCGGCCTTGCCACGGTTGGCGATGATTCGCTGATAGTACGAGGACTGAATCTGCCGTTCGAGTTGGGCCTTGGTCCAGCCGCATTCAGCCGCCTCGTTCTCGTAGAACTCGCGTGCTTCGCCGTCCGCAACTCGCATCAGCGCTCGATAGTGCGACCAGGAGAGTTGCGGGGAGAAGCCTCGAACCGCGTCACTCGTCGTCAGGACGACCGGAACGTTGGTGAATTCGCTACCCAGCGGGTCGCGTTTTGCCCCCGTATCCGATTCGCTACCCAACGGGTAGCGAATTTCGAGTCGATCGGGATAGACGAGATAAAGCTGGCGAAAATTTTTAAGATTGGCCACGGAGAGCCCATTCCCGTACCGCGCCGCAAGCCGCTCCGATAGTTTTACGAGTACCTGCTTCCCGTACTCCGCGCGTTCTTCGCCCTCTTGAACCATCTGAACGATCTCGCGACCGATCAGCCAGTAGGCCAACACCATATTGGCGTTGACCGAGCGGACGACATTGGCTCGCCCCTGTTCGAGAATGGAAACAATTCGCTGAAAAAGCGTTTCGGCATCTGGCTCAATCAGTTCCTGCGGCTTGGCCTTCTTCGCGCTCATATCGCCTTCACCTCCGTGCCCGGCGAGACGAGCTTGAAGAGTTGCTCGACGTTGATTTTCACGGCGTCGCTACCAAATCCGGCGTCGCGGAAGACAACGCGGAGCGGCTTTCGCGCGGCAAGTTTCTTGACCAGCTCTTCGGTGACACCTCTGTCGAAGCAAGCGGCGAGCGCGTTCTGGTCGACGAAGAACGCTTTCTTGCCGTCGATTCCGGCTTCTTCCTCAACTTGTTTGCCAGCGAGGCCAATTCGGACTTTGGCAAGTTCCGCGATGGACTTGAAACCACCCCCCGGAATCTCCTCGGGAATTTGCACCAGAATAAACTGTCTGTTCCCCATGCTCTCCGCATTTAGACGCATCACCGCCTCCGCGGTGCTCCCTGAGCCTGCAAAAAAGTCGAGGACAATGTCGCCGCTACTTGCAGTCGTTCCAACCTGCAGGATTCTCTGAATCAAGCGAATCGGCTTCGGAGTATCAAACAATACATCTCCGGATTGCGCCTCCATCAGCTGACTCAAGTCCCGCTTCGCATTTCGAGTACTTCCGACTTCCTTCCACGACCAATATGTTTGTGGAATTACACCATCGCGAACCTCGTTCAGAAATCGCTTTATGCCGGGCCGGTTACTTCCAGACTCCCCCCACCAGATTCGACCATCTCTGTTCAGTTCATCGAATTTATCTTTGCTAATTCTCCAGTAGATTCCGGCTGGCGGTCCGTCGATCACTTTTCCACTTGGTGTCGTGATTGGGTAGATGCCAGCGCTGTAAGCATTTCTCGCAGCCAAATCGCCGAGCACCCAGGGGCCACGGGGATCGTTATCGGGATTCTTGTAACGCGCGATCATGTCATCTGATCGCGGCAGCAGATTGGGACGCCACGTCTCTGCATTACGAGCGTAAATAACGATGTAATCATGGTCCTCGCTGAAGTGCCTTGCCGAGTTCTTGGGACTGTCCATTTTGTGCCAGATTATCGTGGCAATGTAGTTCTCCGATCCAAAGAACTCGTCCATGAGATGCCGTAGGTTTTGGATCTCATGGTCGTCAATGGAGACGAAGACAGCGCCATTTTCACTGAGAAGATGGCGAGCGAGCCGCAGTCTATCGTGCATCATTGAAAGCCAGTCGGAATGGAACCGGCGATTTGCTTCCGTATTTGCAACAAGGCGTGCACCGACATCATTCACTTGCCGCGAGCGAGACAGATACTCGGTTGCATCTTCAGCAAAGTCGTCGTCATATATGAATTCTTTTCCGGTATTATACGGAGTGTCGATGTCGACGAGCTTTACTTTTTTGAGATACGTCTCCTGTAATAAATTAAGCGCGTCGAGATTGTCGCCTTCGACAAACAGATTCCTTGTCTTATCGAAATCGACACTCTCCTCGCGACAAGGCCGAAGCGTTTTGGCGATCGGCGCATTGGCTGCGAGTAACGCTTCTCGTTTCCCCGGCCAGTCGAGGTGGTAACGCTGGCGTGTCCCGTCCACGACGTGATCAGATAACTCCTGTCGCAACTGGTCGAAGTCGATCG
>JBJTOW010000883.1:0-2520 GCA_046074805.1 Planctomycetota bacterium
GTTGTCGGTTGTCGGTTGTTAGTTGAGGGGACGCGGGCGGGGCTACGGGATTCCAGCGCCGGCGAGGTCGACGCCGAGCGTTTCCAGGGCGTAACCGCGACCGAGGTGGCTTAGGTCTCTCCACAGTAATACGCGGGGCGGCGATTCGGTAGCGTCAAGAATGACTTCGACGCGCGAAGACATCGCTCCGCCTTGGAAATAGCCGACAACCTGAGCTCGGTACACATCGCCGCCCCCGCACAAGAACGGCGCCAACAGTTTCATTTCCTCGAGCGTCGCAATTCCTTCAGCCATCAACCAAGCCTCATGGCGTCGGATCGGAAGGTTCACGTCTGGCTCAGGAAAGCGGCGGCTGAGGATTTCGGTCAACATTTGTTCGGTCATGCCCGGAATGGCCTGCAACAGGTTCTTCGGCGCCTGATTGATGTTCAGACGGCCGGGAAGGACCGCAGTGTCGCTGGCGGACAGGTTGTCGAGCATGATCGGCAGGTAGCCGCCCATCGCGACAATGTCGTTGCGAAAGGGGGAATTGTAGAGCCGATTGCCTCCGCCCCCCCCCACTTGGACTTTCGAGCCGATCAAGTCCAGGACTTGCCCAAACTTCGTGTTACCGGGTCGGGAAAAATCGACGTTGCCGCCCTGCCAATCCGCCGCCTGTCCCGTGCCGTTCGACGGTCCGTACTGTCGATAGGCGATGATGTACGACGCCCAAACATCATTGCCCAGCCGCGAAGTCAAAGAGTCGTACAACGCCTGTAGATCGTCTTGGTTGATATTGATTCGCGGTTCGCCCGAAGCGTTGACGTTCGCTTCTTTGCTGCTGAGAGTCAGGAACTGGGACCAGCCAAGCTGCACCGTCGCATCGGTGCCCGCCGTCGCCCCGCCCGGAGCTTCGTTGGGATCGACCATCCCGTTGCGATTGACGTCGTAGCCGAAAAGAATCGGAGGCGTGACCCCGCGGACTAAGAGCAGCTCTTCGAGCGTCATGAGTGGCCGGTTCGCGGTCCGATACGCGGGGGTCAGTCCCGAGTAGTATTCATTCTCGCAGCCAAACTCGCGGGGCTCCTCGTCCTCGTCGATCCAATCCAGAATGGCGTCCGCCAAATCATCCGTCATTCCTGGCACGCCTTTGAGCAGCGTGCGGCCCGAACCCGGAAGTTTGTTGTCGGCGACCAGCAGTAAATTCAAATTCAGCCGCGATGACTCGTCGCCCAGTCCGTAGCGAATGCCCGCCAATTGGTCGTTCTCGTCGAGATTCGGAGCCAGCACCGTGAACTTGCCCCGTTCCATCGGATCAGGATCATCGAATACCGTGATTCCCTGGAACTGTTGCGGGTTGTCAAACAGACCACCCGCCGCCTCCCGTTCCGACCTTGGCTGACCCAGGAAGTACCGGACCATGTCCACGCCCGATTCCGCCAACGTGCGGGCCTGGAGCTGGCGGCCCGTCAACCGCGACGAAGACCGCTGAGAAACCATAAGCTCGGCGAACGCGTAGGCGCCGAGCGCCAGCACGGCGACGACCACCAGCACGATGATCAAAATGATCCCGCGCGACAGACGCCGAGAGGCGCGACGCGAACGGGAAGGGAATAGTCCGCGAACCGTCAGCGAGGAACTCATGGACCAGCGCCCCCCGTCGCTCCGCCACCGCTCGCTCCGCCAGCGCTCGTCCCCGATCCGCCTGTTGTCGAATCGCCACTTGTCGTCGATGACTGCGTGCCGGCGTTCGGGCGAGCTGCGGCGAGCCGCACGACTTGCCGGTAGAGCTTCGGTGGTGGCGGGGCGGCTGGCGCGTTGGAACCAAACCCAAAACCCCAACCGCTACCGCCGTTGGCGCTGGTCGGAGTCGTTTGTGAGACCCCATCCCAGCGCGATCCTGGCTGGATCGCCACCGTGATTTCCACCGCCAACGGCAGGCTTTGAATCTGCTGCGAATCCCAGAATTCCATCCACTGGGAGCCATCGAAGTAGCGGAACTCCAAGCCCACAACTTCCGGCGCAATCAGCTCGCCCTGCTGGTTGAGTTGTTCCATGCGCCCCTGCTCGTTGGCGTATTGGCTGACCGCCCGGTCCAGTTCACGGCGTACCAAGCCCGCCCGCATGCTGTCGCTAGCCGTCAGCGTTCCTTGCGGAGCGAACCCCGTGTCGGGCGGCGCGGAGGCCGGTCCTCGAACATAGTAAGCCACCGTTTTCAGATCGCTGGGCACATCCGTTACCGCGCCGGCTCCGCCCATCGCTTTTTGGTATTCCTCCAAACGCGGGAGTCGACTGACATCCAGCTGCAATTCGGACTTGTTTCCGAGCAGCGCTGGCGCGGATGTGGGCAGCGCCGAATCGGCGATGTTTTCGGGCGCGGTTAATTCAGATCCCGCCTCGCCACTAGCTGATCCACCGGCACCCGCCGCGCCGGTTCCCATACCCGCCGAGGAACTTCCGGAACTCGCCCCAGTGGTTCCTGTGTTCACGGGAGCACCCGAACCGATCGGCGTGCCAATTCCACCCGCAAATCCACCACTG
>JBJTOW010000884.1:0-7287 GCA_046074805.1 Planctomycetota bacterium
GCGGCGATTTCAGGCACAACGCCATGGAACGGACCGTGCAGGTCGTCTTGCGATGCGACGACCGCCCCCAGCACTCGGAGACTATCGTCGATTACGGCTGCCGCCGTCTCGTCGCAGGTAGTTTCCAACGTCAGTAGTCGGATCACGGCTTCGCGTCGGCTGGCTTGTCCGACAACTTTCCTAGCAAATAGTCGAACGCCTTGGATAACTGGCGATCACCCTTCAAAGCGGCCTCGTGCGGGGCGCCTTCCGGTTCGCTCCTGCCCGCCGGTTGTGCCACGTCGGGCTTCGGCGCGTCGGGCTTCGGCACGTCGGGCTTCGGCGTTCCCGATGACGGAGCGTCTGGCTTCGTGTCGCCTGGCTTCTTGCCTTCCGGCTCTTTGTCTTCCTGCTTTTTGTCGTCGGGCTTGTTATTGTCGGGCTTCTCATCGCCCGGCTTCTTGTCATCGGGCTTGGCGGCAACGGGGCGTTTGAGGATATCGCGTTCACGGCGAGTTTCGATCAGTTGCCGCAACTCTTCGTCCGGAAGTCGGATAGCGTAGCCGTCGTTGGGCGACACGCCCCATTCATCTTCTTCGGTGGCCCCTTCAAAGCGGTTGATGTTGCGGCCGTTGGGGCGTTGATAGCCAGCGGTCGTCAACTTGAGGGCGCTGCGGCCGCCTTCCAGTTCGATGATGTTCTGGACGCTGCCTTTGCCCCATGTGCGTTCGCCGACGACGATCGCTCGTCCATGGTCCTGCAAACAGGCGGAAACGATTTCACTGGCGCTGGCGCTGAATCGATTGACCAACACGGCCATGGGGAAGCCTTCGTAAGTGCCAGGCTTTTTGGCGTAGATCACCTGTTCAGAGACATTTCGGCCGGCGGTGCTGACAATCCGTCCCTCGGAGACAAACAGGTCGCTGATTTCCACGGCCGACGACAGCAGTCCACCCGGATTGAACCGCAAGTCGATGATGAGTCCGCGGACACCTTGATCGACGAGCGACTTTACGGCGGATCGCGTTTCGTTGGTCGTGTGCCGCCCGAAAGCGGTGATCCGGATGTAGCCGATTTTGCGGGACTCGTCGAGGAAGAAGTTCCAGGAGTCGTCGGGCTTGCGGCGGTCGCCGAGCACTGTTTCGACTCGCACGACTTCACGACGCAAAGTCAGCGTTTCCGAACGGCCGTCGCGGGCATGAAGCACGGTGACGCGTACCGAGGTGCCGATCGGCCCCTTCATCCGTTTTACCGCCTCGTCCAACGTGATGTCACGCGTGGCGGCGCCGTCGATCGCCGTGATCCAATCGCCAGCTTGGATGCCAGCCCTGTACGCTGGCGTGCCAACGAGCGGGCTGATGACCAGCAACCGCCCGCTTTCGCGCGACACTTGAATGCCCACGCCGCCAAACTCGTTCTCAACCGTGCCTTTGAAACTCTCGATTTCGTCCGGCGGGATATAGTTGGAATGCTGATCCAGTTTTGAAACCAAGCCCCGAATCGCAGCTTCATACAGTTCGCGACGGCTGATGTCTTTGACATAGTTCCGTTCGACCTGGTCGAGCGTATCGACAAATAGCCGCAAGAGCTCGCGTTCCTCTTTCAATTCGGAATCGGAACGTTTCGGCGTGGCGATGTCTTTCTCGCCACTCTTCGAACCTCCCTTCCCGTTTTCTTTGGTGCCACCCTTTGACTCGTCCTTCGCGCCCTCTTTCGAGTTGTCCTTGGCACCGTCTTTTTCCTCTTGGGCGCTGACGGATGCGGGAACAATGGCCAGGCCGACCGAAACCGACGTGATAGGCCCCAAAAGCGCGAGCGGCAGGGCGGCGACGAGACCAGCCAGCGGCCTGCCCAAGGAATTCGCTAGATGCCAAGTCCACGACAACCGCCCACCATGCTGCTGGCCGACCGAATCGCGCCAGAAGACGAAGGTGCGACGAATGACCCGGACCGTCAAGCGTGACAGCGTGCGCATCGGAACCTCAAAGGGAAAACCGCGATCGGCCGCGAAACCACCGGGGAGTATAGGTACCGTTAAGATTCACGACAACGCGACGCTGACTGCTGGGAACGGACGACTCGCAGCACCAAGGCAACCAACAGTCCGACGCCACCTAAACCCAGTATTGCCAGTTTCCCGATCGGCAGTCGCGGCATCGGCGGCTCGTTGGCTGCTGGCACGGCCATCGCTGTCGCACCGCGATTCAGCTCGCCAACACCATTTCCCGCCGGAATGGGAACCAACTCAGGTTCCCGCTTGGCGCCGGACTCAGTACTGCTACTCAAGCCACCTTCGGGACTGCCATCTGAACTGCCGCGTGCCGCACCGTCGCCGGCGTTGTTTCCCGCGTTTTTCCGAGTCGAAACGATCGGCAACGGCTGGCCGTCGATCGCCAACAGCCGTTCCCAGGGGGCGGCGATCAGCAAATCGAAGCCCGGGTTCAACTCTTTGACTTCGCACGAACAAGCGCCGACGAGGAACTTGGCCGAGTTGGCGATGTTTTCGGCGGTGATGCCGGCGCCGACTAACGGCAGCAACGCTCGACCGCGGCCGAAGACCGGAAAGATCATCGGGTCGTCGCGTTCCAGCAAATCCGCTTCGCTTCGCAGCAGCATTTGCACGAGCGGCCCCTCGGCCTCGGAACGCGGCACGCGCAGCGTCGAAAAGGCGAGCTTCAGCGGGGTTTTCGCGAACAGCGTGTCGTCCGGAAGATCGGTCAGTTCCGGCAGTTTAAGCTCAGTGGCCAGTTTCTTCAGTTCGCCATCAAGCAGCGCGGCGGCCGCATCGTTTTTCGACGCGTCGCCGCTTTCCAGCACCAGCCATACGGCCGTATCGCCTGCGAGCAGCCGTTCCAGCAACTGTTTGCGCAGCGGCGACTCGAGCATTCGATCGACCATCGGCGGCGTGAACCGCGCGCCCCAAATCGGCAACGGGATTTGTAACGCCTCGGGGTACTGAACGACGAACACCGGCAACGCGGCGTCGCCGAGCGATTCGAGAAGCTCGCGGTCGGCCGACTCATCCAAGCGGTCCGCGTCCAACACGCGAATCCCCACGTTGGCCGACCGATCCTCCTGGCGTTGTTCCAGCTTTTCGAGCATGGACCGCTCATCCGCCGTTAGCGGGCCGCGATGAATGACCGTCACGCGATAGGCATCGGACCGCCAACGTTCAAGCGCGAAGCGGAACACGGGCACATTGCAAGCGTGCGCGACCGTAATGGCGAATGTCACGCCAACGACACACCCGAGCACCAGTCGCGCGACGAGGGCGGGACGCAGCCAACCGCTACACGGATTCGATTCTCGCAAACGCTGTCGAGCCTGCGGCTGAAAGCGGGACATCGCGTCATTTCTCCTGTTGCAATTCCAAACCGGAGAGTATGGCTGGCAACTTGGAAGACTCGGCCGGAGACAGTTCCAGCCGCAGACGTTCGCCAATCATCACGCCCCGCACCTCTTTGACCAACATCCGTCCCGTCCCGCCCGCCTCGCGGACCACGTCGATCTCCCCGAGCTGCACATCGGGTTTCACGTCGGGTTTCTCAGGCGCATCGCCATTCAGCTTCACGCTGAACACCCGGTCGCCCGGCGCCGCGTCTGCCAGTTCGGCGAAGTGCAAGCGAATGGTGTAACGCCGTGGCTCCGAGTCTTTCGGACCGACCTTCCACTCCAACGATCGCAACCCCTCGACACCAGACGCCGCCACCCAATCGATACCGTGAAGTTTTTCTTTATCGCTGGTTTGGCTGGCGTTGGTTTGGCTAACGCTGGCCTGGCTGGCAATGGCTTGGCTATCGCCGATTTGGCTGGCGCTGTCCCCGGTGACGATGGCCGACCGGTGTCGTCGATACCAAGTGGGCTTCGCCGGTTGAATGGCGATGTCGAGGACGGGAGAAGCGCCGCCGACACTCGGGTATTCCAGCCACAGCGTTCCATCCGCCGCCTTGCGATCGCCGGGCGCGCCGAAGTTCACGCCGACGCGACGGAGCGCTTCCTTGGGCGTTTGCGAGCCAAATGATGTCCACACTTCAGCGTCGTCCACGGGTACGAGCGCAATGGAGGTTTGGTTCTGATAGGTACAGACGCAGGTGCGGGTGTAGTCCGGTGCCGTCAAGATTCCGCCAGCCACCACCAGATTGTTCGTGCAGCTCGACCGGAATCCGCCGAAGTTGCCAGTCCCGCCATCATTCAGCAAGTCGAAATAACCGGCGGCCCCGGAACGGAAAGTCAGCAGGTGCTCCGACGCCATCGGCGTATTGCAGCCGTAGTTTCGCGACCAGTTCCACGGCACCAGTTCGCCGCTCAGCGGGTGGGCCCGCATCCGCGGCGCGCCAGTCCGCAAATCGCACGCCGAGCCAGCCATCAAGATCGTGTCATGATGGATCATCGCAGGCCCGCTCAGCGCCATGTTAGTCCAGAGCGCTGTGCCACTGGCCGCCTGGTAGGCCCGCATCCCCTTCGGCTCGTCGCTGAGTGTATCGCCTGCGATCCGGCCCGCTTCCACCAATACGTCCCGCTCGATGGAATAGCTGAGCCATGTTCCGAAGACCTCCTTTTCCACCGACCATAACTCGCGTCCCGTCCGTAGATCGAAGGCGACTATCCGCGGCGGGAACGGCGGATTTTCGCCGCGCCGTTTGAGCTTGGAAACCTGCGGTCCAGACAACCGATCAATGCAATACAAACGGCCGCCGCCAATGCAAACTCCATTGTGTCGAAAACCGCTCCGTGCCGGCGCCGACCATATAACGGCCCCCGTTCGCCGATCCATCACCACCAACCGGCCGCTCGACGAATAGTTGTCGTTGTCCTTCGCCGACCAACTCTTCACGATGCCCGCTAAATTGCCCAGCGCAGAGCCCGCGCCTCCCGCCGTGCTGACCGGAGGCGTGCCTGCTGGAGCCGTGCTCGCCGGAGCCGTGCCTGCGCCCGGCGTGCCGCGCGTTGCTTTGTTGTCGCGATCGCTCTTTCGATCATCGTCGCCGTCGCTTTTTCCGCCGTTGAGTTTATTGGATTGGATGGCGCGGGCGAGCAGTTCGGGATCGAACACTGGCTCCGCCCCACCAATCAAATAGTCCTCGAACACATTCAAATAGCCCCAGAGCGGCGCGCGGCCGCCCATCGCCGCTGGCGGCATCTGGAACTTGCCCAGCACTCGGCCGGTGGCCGGATCGAGCCGCAGGCAAGCGTCGCGATAGGCGACGTAAACACCGTCAGGCGTGGCGACATAGTTGGAACCGCTGGCATTAGCGCCCGGCTGGTGCAACGTGTTGTTGTAAAGCTCGCCGATACCTGGAAGCGGCGTCGACCACAGGACCCTTCCTGTGTAAATGTCCATCGCCCGTAACATGTCGGTCCCTTCGATGAACAGCCGGCCATCCACGACCTGTGGTTGAGGACCATGGCCATGGCGCGGAAGAATACCGTCATTGGTCGAACCGCCGAACCACAGAAGTCCCAGCGGGGCTTTCACCCTCTTGTCCTGGGACACTCGCGAGTTGGCCGCGTCGGCGTGCTCGTGCGTCCAGTTCGCGCTGCCTGGCAAAGCGCCAACCCGCGTCATCACTAGCCAATCGCCGTCGACGGAGAACTGGGCCTGCTCCAACGAGCATTGGGCCGCCAGTTCTTCGATCGCGCCGCGGCGTGCGACCGCGTTGGCCAGATAGGCCGCACCGCCGTAAGGTCGCAAAGCATGGTAGAGGGTTTCGATCCGGTCCGCCGAATCCAGATGCGCCGAATCCTGGTCCGCCTCCGCCGGCCCGCTGGCCGCCACCGCGACGCTCGCGAAATAAGGTGGCAACGACAATGTCTTCCAGGACAGTTTCGTGGCCGCGTCAGCCAACAACACGGCCATCCGCCCAGCCGGAATCGAGCGTTGCCACAGTTCGCCGCGAAACGCAGTGGCCCGCGCGGCGTCGGATTCGATCACGATCCAGCGCAGCGAGCCGCTGGTCGATGTCACGACCGACCGCTCCAACAGCAGCCGGCCCGACTCAACGCCCCAAGCCAATGCATAGCCCTCAGCGCGCTTCAGCGACTCGGGGAGCAGCGTCGGCGCCAGATTCCCTGCGGGAACCGGCCCATCAGGCGCCGCCACGGAAGCCGCCACGGGCGACGCGGCGGGGTTCGCGCCTGTGTCTGACGCGAAGCAAACAATGCGGCCGGAGCGGGTAACGGCGAACAGACGATCATCGCCCGCGATTAGGCTCGCGACTTCACCCGACAGCGCCGTCCGCCACGCCACGACGGGCCGCTTTCCAGTTCCGGCACGCGGTCCACCGGGCGATTCGATCGCGAGCAACTCGCCGTCGGTCGCGCCATACAGTCGCGAGCCCGCCTTGATGAGCGCGGTGAGCGGAGGGATGTCGATTTCGGCGATTTCCTCGAGTATCCATTTCGAAGCGGTCGTTTTCACGCCTTTGCGATCGACCGTCTCGACGCTTTCTATTTTAGAACTGGCGAGGTCCCGAACACGAAGATCGTCGCCGTCGGCATCGTAAAGTCGGCCATCGTCGAACGTGAACAAGCTGCCGATTGGGCCGAGGTGTTTCTCCGTGGCGAGATCGAACGCGGCGCCGCCGTTGAACATCAGCGGTTCGGCGGCCGAGACAAAGGACCCGCCGCCCTTCTTGCCGTTTTCCGCCAACTGGTAGTATTGAAACGCTCCCGTCGCGCGATCATAACACGCCGGGACAGACCGGCCGCCCGGCACCAGCAACCGCGACCCGATAACGACCAATGGCCCCTGCGGCGCGACACCAGCGAATGAATCAGCGTTGTGCGGCTGCTTGATATACATTGAGCCGTCGCCATCGTTGGTCCAAACCGCTCGGCCCGTTTCACCATCGACGGCATGTAAGAACACACCCATAAACGGCCAGATCCCGGCGCCGAAGTAGATGACGCCGTCGGCGAACACCGGCGCGCCGCGCGCGGGCCACGTGGAAATCAATCGCTCGTTGCCGAGAATCCGCCGCTCGGAAGGCCCGCCCCGAAACTTCCAGACCAGCGAGCCTTTCACAGCATCCAAGCAATACAAATAGCCGTCGTCAGACGCCACACACACCCGTTCTCCCCACGCCACCGGGGCGAAACGGATCGGACCGTTGGCATGGAACCGCCACAGTTCCCGGCCCGACCGGGTGTCGTAGGCGGTCAAACTGTCATCGTGGGACGAACCGACAAACAGCCGTTGTCCGAGCACCACTGGCTCGTAAACGCTATCAAGCTGCATCTTGGGCTGGTCGGGCCAAGCCGGTTGTAACACGGGCAGTTCCAGAGACCAGGCGAGTGACAGCCGCGCGG
>JBJTOW010000885.1:0-2833 GCA_046074805.1 Planctomycetota bacterium
TGGAATAACGCCCTCCCACCGTGTCGAGATCGTGGCGATCGGCGCATCGACCGGTGGTCCCAACGCGCTCGCCGACTTGTTCCAATCCCTAGGCGGTGCCCTGCCCGTACCCATCGTGATCGTCCAACACATGCCGCCTGGTTTCACACGGATGCTGGCCGAGCGGCTGTCGAAGGTATCGCGCATTCCGACATACGAAGCTTTTGACAACGCCGAGCTAGAACCGGGAAAGGCGTGGATCGCCCCGGGCGATTTCCATCTGATGGTCTTGCGGGACAGTACCCGTGTGCGATTGCGGACACACCAGGAACCACCTGAAAACGGTTGCCGGCCGGCTGTGGATCCGCTCTTCCGCTCGGTCGCGAAAACTTTCGGAGCCGGCACCTTGGCCGTCGTGCTGACCGGCATGGGGCAAGACGGACTGCGGGGCGCGGAAGCCGTCCGCGGCGTGAACGGCCAAGTTTTCGCCCAAGATCAACCTTCCAGCGTCGTGTGGGGTATGCCCGGTTTTGTGGCCCGCGCCGGACTCGCCGACCGAGTACTTCCATTGTCACTTATGGGCCCCGAAATCCTCCGTCGCGTAAAGGCAGGCCGTGGCTGAACTAATGATTTCCGCCGCCGATTACGCGTTCTTAGCGCAGTTGCTGCGCGACCAATGCGCGATTGTCCTGGAACCAGGCAAAGAATACCTGCTGCGAAACCGGCTCACCCCAATCCTCCAGCGGCATCAGCTCGCCGATCTCAAACTGCTCGTCGAACGCTTACGCGGCCCTAATGCGGCCAGCCTAAAACGCGAAATCGTCGAGGCGATGGTAACCACGGAAACATCGTTCTTTCGCGACGTCCGGCCGTTCGAAATGCTCCGCAAAACGGTGATTCCGGAACTGATCGAGCGGCGACGCGCGGACCGTAGGCTCAGGATTTGGTGCGCGGCTAGCTCCAGCGGCCAGGAACCCTACTCGTTGGCGTTACTCTTACGCGAGTACTTCCCGGAACTGGATTCATGGAACGTCACTCTGCTGGCGACCGACATTTCCGAGGAGATGCTTAAGCGTTGTCGCGCGGGCAGATATTCGCAGTTGGAAGTGAATCGCGGATTGCCAACGCCCCTGTTGCTGAAATGGTTTCGACAGGATGGCGGACATTGGCAAATTGACGAGCGTTTACGGACCGCTGTGGCCTTTTCCCCATTGAATTTGGCGGGTGCTTGGCCGCCGATGGGAACATGGGACATCGTCCTGATCCGCAACGTCATGATTTATTTCGAACCGGATGTGAAACGGTCAATACTCGCCCGAATTGCCCGCATGCTCTCCAAAGATGGTTTTCTTATACTCGGCGGCACCGAAACAACGCTCAATCTGGACGATTCATTCCGCGCGGTCGAAGCATTAAAGTCGGGTTTTTACCAGCTCAAGTCGGAGAAGCCGTAGTGAACTCGCCAACGACGCTCGCCGAGCATCCCGAGGTTTTGGACGCGTTGATCGAATCGGCCACGGCCATGCTCCGCGAACTGACCCAATATGAATCCTGGCCGGAACAAATGGGCCCGGCGGACGGGATCGCTTTGACGGAAGATGGACCGCGGATCACCGCCCAGCTAAAACTGCTCCGCCACCATCCCGGCGAACTGCGGTTGGAACTCGCTGAACCTTCCGCGTTGAAGCTAGCGCAACGCTATCTGCCTCCCGAAACACCGCTCGCCGCCGATCTCATCGACGACACAGTCGGCGAGTTCGCGAATGTGATCGCCGGCCAAGCCAAAACCATGTTGAAAGGGACTCTGTTTCACTTTTCGCTATCGACGCCCGTGGTGACACGCGTCCCGGCTCAGGCCGAAAAAGAAAAAGAAAAAGTCCTAGGCGGCGACCAGCCGGCCGATCAAGTCGCTATGTTGATCGGTTTCGAGGAAGGCCAAATGCGACTCGCGCTCACCCTAACCGCCGAACAAGGCAGTTGATCAAATATCGGCGAGCGAGTTGGTCAAACCTCCGCTCCGCTTACCTAACCCAGGGCGACACTCCACGGCTTCGCCGTGTCGTTTTGCCCTGGGCTAACATGTTTTGCCCCTTCGGGACGTGGACATGGACGCCGAAGCGTCTCTTGGTAAATGGCAAAGGACTTGCAATCAGATCTCGCCCACTCGATGACGTGCTGCGGATAAAAGTGCGTGACTTCTAAACCAGCAGCAGCCGAAATCAAATCGTCAGCCAGCGGTCGCGGGCCGTGACGTCCCAGCGATCCACGACTCGGCCGCCGCTGACGACAAAGACTTGTCTGTGCAAGGCCGATGTGGGACAGATATGCTTGGGTATCGCCAGGATTTCATCGCCCGGCTGGAACGAGGCCGCGTGGCTAGTTTCCAAGACTAAATGCTCTTCGTTTTGCAAGACGGCCTTCGCATCGGGAAGATCGGGAAACAGCAAGCGATTGCCAGCGGGTGGATCCGAAGCGACCGCTTTGTAGCCCAGATCGAGCGTGACACGTTCGGGCGTCGGTCGGCTGATCACGCGGGTCAGCATTAACGCCGCTGGCGTAAAGTCCAGATCGGGAAATGTGTCGCGATAGCCAAAATCGTGAAACACGACCGTGCCTGGACTTAGTTCCAATCTCGGATCCGTCATCGATGCGAAAACCGGAAACGAGCCCGTTCCGCCCACGACGATCCGTAGCGGTGACAAACCGACTGCTTCAAGCTGCTCGATCATGCGAGCGACCGGATCCCAGCAAGCCTGAACAGCCGCCGCCCGCTCGCTCCGTTCCCGCTGATGATTTTGACCGTCGTACACATGAAGTCCGCCAAACTTGAGTCCGGCGGTCGTGGCGATCCGCT
>JBJTOW010000886.1:0-5195 GCA_046074805.1 Planctomycetota bacterium
CGCCACATCCGCCTCGTCGTACAACACCTGCCTCTGCAAGTTGTTCAGCTCGAGAAAATCGCGGTCGACGATCCGCAGCTTTCCTACCCCAGCTCGCGCTAACGTGTTCGCGATCACCGACCCCAGCGCGCCGCACCCACATACCAGCGCACGGCCCGCCAGCAACCGCCGCTGCCCGGCCTCACCCAGAGGCGCGAACCGCACCTGCCGCGCGTAACGCTCGAGCCCGCCACCGGCCGGCGACGCGCTGGCTTCAACTTCCGCTTCGGCGGCTGGCGAGGAAGTGGGGGTGGTTGGCGGATTGTCGTTTGCGACTGTCATGAGTGGAATTCCAAGCGACGCTGCTAGACCAAATAGCCAGCGTAATCGCCCGCCGGCGCCAAGTCGCGTTGCAAGGCGTCGACAGCGGCACGCGCCGCCGCAAAATCGAGCGATGCCGAAGCGATCGGCGGGACGAATGGCCGATAGGCGACGATCGGGACTTTGCACGACGAGACTCGCCGAGCGAATTCGAAGGGTTCGGTTTCGTTTTGGGTTTCCACAACCACGCCCTGCGCCCAGGCGCTCGGAGTGACAGATTCGCCCACCCGTATCGATTGGAGAAGACAGATGTTGGGGGCCAAAGAACGGGGCGATTCGACGTTTTCCAACGCCGCCGAGTCACCCGCTAGGATCGCGAACGCCACGGCCGCCGACCGGGACAACCAACGCAATTCGGCCTGCCATCCCGGCTGATCGGTCCGAACCCAGGCGACGATCAACCGCCCGTCCCGCTCCGCCCGTTCGCACTCGGCGGCCGTTAACCGCTCCGCCACCAACGCCGCGTTCTGGTCCCGCCAGGGCAGGTCTTCCCAAACGCTGCGCATGGAATCGCCTTGAGTCGCTGATTCCTGAGGGAATTCGTTGCGGGCGATCAAACGCGACACCCCTCGTAGCACCCAGCGTTTTGATTCGAAACGGAACGAGCGTTCGTGGGCTCCGAGCCGCCGAAGGCCGAGCGTCCGGCGGACGCTGGCGATCTCCCGAGCGCCATCCAGCAACCGCAACTGGACATCGTAGAGTGCCGGATTATCGGGCGTCCAGAAGCATGGATCGGGGATCGACGCAGTGGCCGACAGCGTGGAGCCGGGGCCGCTGTCAGACCAAGTCGCCGTGGCGGGCAGCGTCCGAGCGCGGGTGGAAAACGGCCCGCGCACGGTGCCCGCGAAACGCCACTCGCGGCCTTCCGCCGGCCGGGGACAACGCGCGTAACACCTTGCAGCCTGAACACTTGCCGCGCCCATGAAGAGATCGACCTCGTTCAGCCATTCCGTCGTATTCATGTTTTCCACAACTGTCGAGCTAGTCCGTCAGACCAACGTTTGAATTTCGAACAAAGAACAAAGAAAGAGCCCAGCCTTGAAAGGCTGGGCTTGCTTGCGATCCTGCGATCCTTGGTTGCCTCGATAGCCTTGCTTTTGCGATCCGTCTCGAATGACAGATACGCGGTTTCGAACCGTTCCTGCGGCCATCGATAGAACATGTTCGGCGAGATCTTCTGTTCCTCGCAGATCGCTGAGATCGGCACACGCTCCAGCAGGTGACGCTTGACCACGGCGACCTTTTCATGCGGCGAGAAATGGCGGCGTTTTGAGTCCTGGGTTTTGTGCACGTGAAACCTCCGTACATGTTGTGCTAACTCGTACCATGGTTTCTTCCAGAATCAGCCGACGCAAGACAAGAGGCGCGACGGACTTGGAAGTCCGTCGTACAACAGACGGGAGCGACGGACCGGGAAGTCCGTCGCACAAAAGACAGGCGCGACGGACTTGGAAGTCCGTCGTACGGAAGACAAAAGCGCGACGTCAAAACGGTCGATTTTCCGGCACTATTGCGGCTTTTGCACAGTCGCGGATTGGACGAACTCCTTGAGCGTCGCCGCGTGGGCCTCGAGCGTTTTTTGTGGGCCCGTCGCCTTCACGAAGATGGAAAAGTCGCCGGACGGAATGATTGCGGCGAGCATCCGATAGCCGGACTTCATTTTCGCTGGCGCCATCGGACCGCGACTGTCGTTGAATTCACCCGCCAAATCGACCCATGTCACTTGGACGCCAGCCACGTCCAATGTCTTGACCTCATCTTTCTCCGGCTTGCCACCAAATTGGCCCCGCCAACGATCGATGTTCGCTTCGACCGCTCCACCCGCTCGACTGAGTGTCAGTCGTCCGTCGGCGTCATCTCCGTCGGCCTTCGGCAAAGTGAACTCGGCGTCGATGAAGCCACCCGGTGGAACCGGTTTCGCAACCCATCCAGCCGGCACCTTGAAAGACACGTTGTCGATCTCGAGCTTAGAGCCTCCCGCCGCCGCTTCCCCTGCATCCGCCTTGCCACCATCCGCCTTGCCATTGCCAGCGTTGCTATCTTCCGGACTCGCGGCGGGCGATGGCGATGTTGGCCCTGCTGATGCGGCCGCCTCGGCCGTTTCTGGTCGTTTCGCGGCCATTGGAGTGGACGGGGCCTCAGCTTCGCAACCCAGCAACGTTGCGATCGTGAGCGGGAAAGCCAGAAGCGATAACCGAGCGTTCACGGATTTCATCGAGGTAGCTCCACAGAGGGTTTCTTGTCAAGGACGGTAAATTTCAGATTGCCCCATACGTTAGAGTCGAAAGTACGATTGGCAATTTGAGAGAGGTTTTCAGTTTTTGGTTTCCAGTTTTCAGTTTTCAGTTTTCAGAATACGGTCACTGGTCCATGGTCACTTAAAGCTTGCTCGTTTCCCTCCGTCAGTCATGGCCACCGACGGTACGAGGTCGCTGGTCTTGTGGAGCGACCGATATTCGTGGGATGCGTGGGATTCTTGTGATTCGTGGTACCATCCTCCGGCGACTTCCGCGATCAATGTCGCTGAACTCTGAAAAAGTCGCCGCTGACACTATCTGGCGGGAAGGGTGGAATCCGGTGGTCCAGCGTGGCTCAACCGACCACTAAGGGAATCCGTCCTTGCGTATCAAACCGGCGTGTTTGTCGCGGACCTTGCATACCTTTGGCCAGGCTTGAAATTGGATATAAGACTCTTCGGGATGAAGCCGCGCGTAGTCTTGATGGTATTGCTCGGCGGGAAAAAAACGGTCCAGCGGCTCGATTGTCGTTACGATCGGGCGGGGGAATTTCCCGGCGGCGTTGAATGCGATTATCTTCGCGGCAGCCATCGCGCGTTCCGCCTCTGTGGCGACGAAGATCGCCGAGCGGTACTGCGGACCGATGTCGTGACCCTGGCGGTTCAAAGTGGTCGGGTCGTGGGCATCGAAGAACACGTCCAGCAATTGCCCGTAACTGATCCGCGCCGGGTCGTATTCGATGCGGATCACTTCCGCATGACGCGTCGTCCCCGAGCAAACCGCTCGGTAGCTCGCCGTCTCCTCGCTCCCGCCCGCGTAACCGCTGACGACGTCCAGCACGCCGTCAAGCTGCTCGAAAACCGCCTCGGTACACCAAAAACAGCCGCCGGCGAAGACCGCGAAGGCGGAACCAACTTGGGACTGTGGGTCGTTCATTTTCGCAATGCCGCCACCGGGGGCGGAGCGTTGCCGAGCGTCCAGCAGATGCCGTGGAGCAGCAACTTGCGGAACTCGGAGTTTTGAAAATCGTCAATGTGTCCGAACGAAGTGTAGAAGACCCGTGAACCACCACGTCGCGGCGAATTAATCCAGGCGATTGGCTCGGCCGGATGCTCGGCTGAACTGCCAGTCAACAAGGCGCTCGCGGACGGTTCGAGCGGCATGACGCGGTACAGTGAGCCGTTGCCGATCAATTTGCCGATATCGATTCCCGCGAGAATCGGATGAACGGCCGCTCCAGGCGATACCGAGACGGTCGTCTTCGGCCCTGCGCCATGATGGCCGACATAGTGGCCACCGAGCACCCGCGGATCAAAGTCAAGCCACGCATCGTGGCCTTCGGGCGGAGGTTTGTTCCCACGGAGCGAAAACGCATGGCTCGCCGTGCGGATGCCCACGACCGGCTTGCCCGCAGCCAGATGAGCTCGGATCGCATCCAACTCAGCCTTGGGCGGCGTCCGACGACGCACGCTCACCAACAACAAATCGGCCGTCGCGAGTGCCGGCCCAATGCCAGGAAAATGATTCGGGTTGTCCGCCGCCGAATGGATCACCGTGACCTGGAAGCCAGCCGGTTCGAGTTCCGTCTTGGCGAACTCGGGCAGCGTTTCGTTCGTGCGGTACTCGTCTTCGCCAATCAACATCACAATCGAACGGCGGTCATATTGAAACCGAAACGGCTCCCCGCCCACGAAATCGACGCTCGTGATCGTCGGACACACAACACGCTCGATGTGTTCCACTACCCGCTCGGTGCCCACGTAATGCGTGACGTAAGGCCAACGCTGCGGGTTGTACATCGTATCGGTCATGTCCCGCATCAATACGACATTCTTGCCGTTCTTGGACAATTGACGCAGTCCAAATGGCCGCCCCAGCACGCACATATTCGTATGCACGCCAAGCAGAATGACGTTGGAGATGCCACGCTGTTCGAGCAAATTCCAAATCTCCACGCCCGAATCGCTGATCGCGTCCGCGGCCGCGATATCGATCGCATCGAGTTGCGCTTTCCACGGCGAACGCGGGTTTCGACCTAAACCGGCCAGGCGTTGATGCCATGCCGCATGTTCCGCCGGATCGTCATCCTCGCCGCCGTCGGTTTGGTCGACCGGGTACACGACCTTTTCTTCCGCCGGTATCTTCCGGCACCACTCGCCGATGTCCGACGGAAGATTGGCGGCAGGCGGAGCGGCCTTCGCCCGCTCACGCGCTGGATGGCCTTCGTACGCGGCCATGCAACTGCTCGGCGCGTGGATCACCAATACGCCCCGGTCCCGGGCCGCGTGCAGAACGCGGTTCATCCGCGGCGCCATCTCCTCCACTCGCCGCACCGCGTTCAAGCAGTGATGCGAATCACACACATCGCAGACGATCACCGCCGTCTTCCGCGAATCCCAGGATTCGGCCGCTTCCCGTAAAACCCATGCCCCGTTCTCCTCGACCCGCCACCGCTTGTGGACCACAAGCGGCTCGCTGACGGATGGCGATTTTGGGGACGGGCTGCCGACCGCCTGGCTGCCGACCGCATGGCTGCCGACCGCCTGGCCGCTCGCGGTTGGCGCGCCGGTTGGAGGCTGCGTCGCCGAAAGGCGGGGC
>JBJTOW010000887.1:0-3714 GCA_046074805.1 Planctomycetota bacterium
CGCTTCAGCAGGATGAGGAGCGTTTGAAGTTGTTGGTGTCGGAGGCGGACCAAAACCGGGCTGACATCGCCGATTTTCAGCGGAACAAGCGTTGGATTCGGGCTGGCATGGGCGGATCGTTGTTGGCGCTGGTCGGTGGCAGCGCCCTGGTCTTCTTTCGGGGCATCCGGCAACGTCGCCGCCTGAACGAGGAAACCTGCCCGATGTGCATGGCGGTGGGCAAAATCGAGCGGGTCGCGGACGGGCCTGCGACCGACATGGTCCACTGCTCAAACGTGATTTCGGAAAACCCGTTCGAAGAATGCCATTTCACGTTCAATTCGCTCTACCGCGACATGACGAAGTTGTGTTTCCCGACGCTGGGACATCCATCTTCGGGCAAGACGCACTGGTTGGCGATGAGCTACCGCGAGCTCAACCAGGGGAACTATCCAGCGACGATTCAGTTTGACAAAGTGCGATCGGACAGTTCGGAAGACATGGATCGAATTGTCGACGATCTGATCAACAGCCGGCTGAGCACGATGGCGACGATGGTCGATCGACTGCCACGGCCATTGCTCTTCAACTTCCGGGATTACGATCGACTGGGAGGTTCGAACCTGCTTGTCAGCATCTTCGATTACTCGGGCGAAGTGCTCCAGCGAATGACGTTGAACGATCCGCAACGCCGCCGGGCGCTCGATGCGGATGGCTATCTGTTTTTCCTGGACCCTACGCAGCGCAGCGAAGAGCAGGTGAAGGAGCTGATCGACTTCCGCGAAGATGTGCGGGTGCTGCGAAAAATCCGCTCGGGCCAAGCGCTCCAGGTCCCCGTCGCGTTGTGTGTCTCGAAGATCGATCTGCTGATCAACCAAGAGTACGCCGATCCAGGCGGAACAGGGCCGATTGGGCGGTTTTACAAGGAGCTGGAGGAGATTGATCCGTCCGGTGCCGGCATGTCGCTAGAAATTGTCGAGCGCCGGTCGGATGCGATCCGGCGGTTGCGGGACACGATTTGGCCTGGCTGGCAAATCGAGAAGCAGGTCCACGAATTGTTTGGGGGACGTTGCCTGTTCTTCCCGCTGACACCGGTGGGGCTTACGGAGTTGGGCGTCGAGGACCTGGGACAGCGGACCATTCAGCCGTACGGTATTCTGGATCCGCTCATGTGGCTCTTGCACATGAACGGTTACAACGTTCTCAAGTAGGCAGAAGGGAAACGACCATGGCTTGGCCCATGGGCTCCGACTATGCTTCGATGCTTCAGAACTCCGCTGTCGCCTTCAAGGATCCGGAGCTGAAGCGGTCGACGATCAAGCGCGACAAGAACGGCTTGCCGCACGGCATGTCCGGCCAGTTCGCCGTTGTCTATAAGGCGACATTGCCATCGGGCAGCCATCGGGCCGTGCGGGCGTTCACCAGCGGCCGCGACGGACGAGGCGACACGTACCGCGCGATCAGCGAGTACCTTGCCAAGCATCGCCACCTCAACTCATTGGTCGAGTTCACTTACGCGGAAAAGGGAATTCGCGGCAGCGACGGCAAGTTTTATCCGCTCGTCACGATGGAGTGGGTGGAAGGGGCGACGCTGTTCGATTGGCTGAAGCATCAGTGCCTGGACAATAACGCCGCTCGAATCGGTTCGCTCGTGCCGCTATGGAGCGACTTGGTTGACGAACTGGCGGACGCGCAGATCGCCCATGGCGACCTGCAACAGGCCAACGTCATGGTCGACGCCTCCGGCAGACTTAAACTGGTCGACTACGATTGCATGTGCGTGCCTGAGTTGGTGGGCCGCCCCAATCTGGAGACGGGCGTCGAGCCGTACCAGCACCCGCAGCGCAACGCCGAGACGCTCCTTTCGCCCCATCTCGACAATTTCTCAGCGCTGTTCATCTATATTGGGCTACGGGCGCTGGCTGCTCGGCCGAGGTTGTGGGCGGATTTCATCGAGCGTCACCAGTACGACAAGTTGCTCATTCGGAAGGAGGATTTCCAGGATCCGGCCGCCTCCGAGCTGTTCCGGACGCTTCGCCAGTCGCCGGATAGCGAGGTTGGAAGGCTGGTTGGAAGCCTGATCGAACTGCATCGCACCGACATGCACAAAGTGCCCGCGTTGCGGGACATTTTGTTTTCGTTCGATCGAGTGGGCTCGTTGTTGTCGCAGGGAATGTTCGACGAAGCGGTGGAGCTGGTGTCGCGGCGGAATTCGCGACAACCCGAACCAGCCCCACTTGTTCAACCGCTGGCCGACGCGCGGCGCCGCGTCGACTGTTTACGGCAACTGCGGACGAAGTTGCAGGCGGGCGACGACGCCGGCGCGCTCGGGTTGGCGAACTCGCCACTGCTCCGCAACTACCCCGCAGCTCAACCCCACGTCGAGGAAGCGCAGGCGGCTGCGGCCGCCGCCGCTTGGTTCGCCCAGTTGCAAACCGCTCGCCAAGCCCAAGCCGGCCGTGAACTGGTAAAGCTGTGGGACGCTGGTTCGAAAACGCTGAAGCAACGCCCGGCCGCCATGGCCTGGGCGGGAGAAGTCGAAGTTTGGCGAAAACGGAACGCCGCCTGGGACCGGGTCATTGTGGAATACCGCAAGTCTCCGCCCGATCCGTCCATACTGCGCCGCTGCTGGGGCGAACTGCTCCAACTAGGCGGACATCCCGAAGCGGCCCCTAACAAAGATCGCATTGAGCTGGCGATCGACCGCTATGAAGCTTGGAGCAAAGTTCCACCAGCGACCACGCCGCCGAGCCAAACGGCCGACGAGCAATTGATGGCGGCATGGCGCGAAGACCTGTTTGCCAAATGGCCGATTGCCGAGCCTGAGCGTCCACGGCGCGACGCCGCCGAGAAGCGGCTGAAGCTCTTGGCCCAGTTGCAGCAAGCGATCGCGGCTGTGGGAGCGGAAGTCAAACTGGAAGGAGAGCGGCGCATCGTGGCGCTCGGCGCGGGCTTACAGGCCGCGGTGGCCGCTCCCGCCGCCAAATCGGCAGCTAACAACTTGGCGGCCGGCAACTTGGCGGCCGGTCCATTGGTGTCTGGCTCAGCGCCGGCCGCGAAGACGGCGATCACTTACGAACATTCCCAATCGCCGCGGGTGCGGGCGGCTCAGAGTCGGCTGGTCGCCTTCGAGCGTTTCGTCATCGCGCTGCGGGAAGCGGCCACCGAAACGTCGATTATCGAGGCTTGGATGGAGTTGCAACGGGCGCAAGGGGCCATGTTGGCTGAAACGGCGCAGCAACAACGCGTGGCGCTCGCCCAGCAGCGCATACCGCTATTGCAGAAGTTGCAAAAAGTTCCGCTCGAACAGCCTCCCGAGCAACTTGACGTCCAGTTACTGGCCGTATGGCACAAGACGCTTGACGATTGTCCGGAAGCGGCGCCTTGGGCCCAGGCGCAAGCAACCGCCGCCCGTCGCCGCGAATTGTTGCACCGGATCCAGTCGGCGCGGGAACGCGGCGACGAGGCGCAATTGGCCGAGCTCGCCCGTGACCCTGTGCTTCAGGGCTACGCTCTTCCGCGCGACATCAGCCAAGCGGCGGCGGCGGCGATCGATCGGTTGGCGCGGGGAACACGGTTGGTCGAGTCGCTGCGGACGGGCGACCGGGCGGCGTTCCTCGAGCAGTTCGACGCGCCTTTGTTGCGGCAGTCACCCGCCCAATTCGCGCCGCTCCGAGACACGCTGCGGGCGTTGATTATCGACGAAGTGTTGCCCGCGAAGCGGTTGCAATTGGA
>JBJTOW010000888.1:0-7931 GCA_046074805.1 Planctomycetota bacterium
CCTAGGCAGCGCTGTCCTTCTGTGTGGCACGAGCGGCACGGGACTTGATCTCGTCCAGAGCAGCCTTGGTCACGAGCAATCGCTTGGGCTTGAGCACAGCGAGAGCATTGAGGTCGGCCACAGGCGACACCGTCACACCCTCTATGTTGCGGGAACTTCGATAGACGTTCGAATCCATCGCCGCCGTTGTAACCAGGGTCGACTGACCTGCTAGGTTCAACGCCTTGAGAATTGAAGCCATTTCCTTTGTCTTGGGGGCTGCAAAACCCAGGTCGTCGATTACCACGATTTCATTGTCCCGAATACGCGAAGCGATCGCCATCCGAGTAGCGGCTTGAATGGCCTTCTTTGGCAATCGATAGGAAAAATCTCGCGGACGCTTTGCAAAAATGTGCCCACCACCGCGGCGGGTGCCCGAGCGTCGCGAACCAGCACGTGCGTTACCCGTGCCTTTCTGGCGATATAATTTCTTGGTTGACCCAGCGACTTCTCCGCGTCCCTTGGACCGAAACGTCCCCTGACGCAGATTCGCCTGGTACATCACGACAACATCGTGAAGCAACTGCTTATTGATCGTTTCAGCAATTTCTTCCGGCGAGATTGCATAACTGCCAACTTCGCGGCCGGTTCGATCGTATACAGGTAGTTGTGCCATGGAAACTTCTCTTTGCATTCAATGGAATTCCGCAAGCTGGGCCTTGCCTTTAATCAAAGAGCTGAAAGCTCTTTGCGGACACGCGATTCCACTGGGCGGAACCACAGTCGCTGATGGCTTAGGTGCTTAGCGGCACTGTCGCGTGTCGTCCACTACCCTACCTTGTTGGTTTCGTGGATGACTACATAGCCGCCAGCGGGGCCAGGGACCGCACCGCGAACCAAGATAAGGTTCTGCTCTGCGTCGATGCGCACGACGTCAAGATTACGCGAAGTAACCTGATCGCATCCGTAGTGGCCAGGCATCCGCTTGCCTTTTTTCGGGCGTCCACCACCGCGCCATGCGGCCAAACTGCCCGTACCACCCATGTGCCGATGCACCTTTTTCACACCGTGCGTGGCTCGCTGCCCACCAAAGCCGTGACGTTTAATGACACCCGAGAAGCCTCGCCCCTTCGAAATGCCAACGACATCCACCGCCTTGACGCCATCGAGGGCCTGCACTGTCCAAGTTGCGCCGACTTCGGCACCTGGAAATTCACCCCGCAGTTCGCGAACGAATCGCTTCGGCTCGCACTCGGCCTTGGCCACTGCGACGCCAGCGTCTTGACGCCTTTTTCCACGGGCGCTACCGAGGTTCGCGACTTGGCCACGCTCAGATCGCGAAGCCAACCGCCGAGGCTTGTCTTTGAAGCCCAACTGAACCGCCGAGTAGCCATCACGCTCCTGCGTCCGAACGAGCAGAACACTGCAAGGACCGGCTTCGATCACAGTAACCGGCAATGCCTTGCCGGCGGAGTCAAAAACTTGCGTCATCCCGACCTTACGGCCGAGAATACCTTTTCTTGCCATGTTCTTTTGCCTCGTCGGTGATGCTGGCAGGAATCAGACAACCATCTTCGGCAGGTACCTTCTCACGGCCTGCCGTTGAAGGGGTTGCCAGTTTAGCTGCCTGGCGTCCGGTGCATAGGGCACAACCAAGGGTTGAAGGGAACTCGTTTAAGATCGTGTTTAGCGGCTCATCGCCTTGATTTTAATATCCACGCCAGCTGGGAGGCTCAATTTATTAAGCGCTTCAATGGTCTTGGCGGTCGCTTGCACGATATCAATCAACCGCTTGTGTGTTCGAATCTCAAATTGCTGACGCGCTTTTTTGTCGATGTTTGGACCGGACAAAACCGTGTAGCGTTCAATTCGGGTTGGCAAGGGAATCGGCCCATGCACTTCCGAATGAGTTCGCTTGGCGGTGTCCACGATCTCCAGGGCACTCTGATCGAGGATTGCGTGATCGTACGCTTCCATTCTGATTCGAATTACTTCTTGAGCCTGTCCAGCCACTTCAACCGCTCCTCGAAACCTCGAATCGCTTGTCTTGTCGCCACGCCGCCACTCGATCAAACTTCCCGACTTCACTGTGCGAGCCCAACGCTGTCCAATCGCGTCGTCCCACCTTTGCCCGCTCTTCCTTCGTTCTTCGTTTGTGATGTGGGGAACGGAGGAATGTAGAGCGTCCCGTCTTCGAGGTCAATAGGTGCCAGCTGCGAAATTTGGCTCTGTTTCTTCGGGTTGACGTCAGGCGGGCCAGCCGGTAATTCCGAGACGCTGTAAGCGTTTGGCTTCCACACGGTTCGGAGTCGTTCGCTGGAGCGATCGCGTTTTCCCGGAGTCCCTGCGATTGTGGATCGACGTTTTTTTTGGCGGCTAGTGTGCGGTGCCACGGTTTGTGGGCTGTCGGGTTGCATTTCCCAGGTGGGGCCGACGCCCGCGTTCGACTCCGCGGCGCGGCCGGTTCTCCCGCAGCCGCGAATGTCGCCGGACGCCGTGGTTCTTGAAGTCGCCGTGGTGCGGTTTGGCCCAGCGGTTTCCGTGCCGCGGCAGTTAGTCTCGCCGAGTCAGCCATCGGACAGCGATGCCGAGCAAAGCGCGGTTGACTCCGCCCCGCCTGCCGCCGTCATCGATCGCGGTGTTGAGGGGCCCTTTTGGAAAGCGGTCGACGAGCAGTCGTTGCCGGTGTCCCTGCGAAACGAACTTCGGCGGAACGGGTTCCGCGCAGGCTTGCTTCGGGGAACGCTGCCCGAGGAGTTGGGGCGGCGTCTGGACGAGCAACGGGCTTCCGCTCGGGAAATTGATCCGGAAAACGCTCCCGGTTCTCTCGAAAGCTCGGTGCAACGCCTGCACAGCCGCAGCGGAAAACGCAGCAAGCTGCTCATGGGCGAGCCGGTCGAGTCATTATCGCTTTTCATCCCAGACGCAGGACGGCTTTCCGGACGCACTTTTCACTCGGCTCAGTGCCTGCTCTCCGTCAAGTCGTACGCTCGCGGAGATGGTGGAGCGGACCTCGAAATCACTCCCGAAGTGGAACATGGCGAGGCGCGCCAGCGATGGATGGGCCAGTCGCACGAGGGAACGTATCGGTTGGATGCCAATCGGCAGAGATGGCAACTGGAAAAGCTGCGTTGCCGTTTTTCGCTCACTCCTGGCCAGCTTGTGGTGATGTCGTGCGTCGATCCACCGCTCGGGGCCGGAGCGAGTTTTTTCGCGCGCGACGATCGTGAGGCTGGAGTTCGCCGCGTGGTACTCATTCGACTCGCGCAGACCCAAGTTGACGAACTATTCACCGAACGGCCAGCATCCGCCGCGCTCACCACACCGCTCGAATAGCCCCAACAATTCAGGGTCCTACCGCTCTGGCGGCCATCCGTCCGAACAACACGCCGCCAGCCAACCGCTCGGAAAATGCCGCTTCCCAACGTGGCGGTGGGCATTGTCCACCGGGCGTGTCGTGGGGATAATCGCCGATCGAGGCGAATGGCGGTTTGTTTGTTTCCGTCTGCTTTTTCTGCCCCTGCATTTCAGGAATTCGTTCGATGCCACTGATCCCCTTGCGTGAACTGCTCGACCATGCCGCCGAAAACAATTACGGCGTCGCGGCCTTCAACGTCAATAACATGGAGCAGATCCAGTCGATCATGGAGGCCGCTCGGGAAACCGAGTCGCCGGTCATTATCCAGGCTTCCCGTGGCGCCCGCTCGTACGCCCAGGACAACTATCTGCGACACCTCATGATCGCCGCGAGTGAACTGTACCCGCGAATCCCGATCGTGATGCACCAAGACCACGGCAACAGTGTCGCGACGTGCGCCAGCGCGATCAAGAACGGCTTCACCAGTGTCATGATGGACGGTTCGCTCCGCGAGGACGCGAAAACGCCTGCTGACTACGACTACAACGTTCGGGTTACTGCCGATGTCGTCCGCTTGGCGCACGCGTTCGGCGTCTCCGTCGAGGGTGAACTCGGCTGCCTTGGCAGTCTCGAGTCCGGCCACGGCGAACAAGAGGATGGCCACGGCGCCGAAGGCCAGTTGAGCCACGACCAACTGCTGACCGATCCCAAGGAGGCGGCCGATTTTGTCGCGAAAACGGGCGTCGACGCGCTGGCCGTCGCGATCGGCACCAGCCACGGCGCGTACAAGTTCACCCGCAAGCCGGATGGCGAAACGCTGGCCATGTCGCGGATCGAGGAGATCCACAAGTTGCTCCCGAATTGCCATCTCGTCATGCACGGCAGTTCATCCGTTCCGCAAGATTTGCAGGACATGATCAACAAGTATGGCGGAAAAATGCCGCAAACCTGGGGCGTGCCGGTTGAGGAAATCCAACGCGGCATCAAGCACGGCGTGCGGAAAATCAATTTCGATACCGACAATCGCATGGCGATTACCGCCGCGATCCGGAAGGTGTTGATGGAGTCGCCGGAGAAGTTTGACCCGCGCGACTACCTAAAGCCAGCTCGCGATGCCATGAAGAAGGTCTGCGTCGCCCGTATGACCGCCTT
Organism: Planctomycetota bacterium; assembly: GCA_046074805.1. Taxonomy (GTDB): domain Bacteria; phylum Planctomycetota; class Planctomycetia; order Pirellulales; family Pirellulaceae; genus CAIXSC01. The sequence goes on from JBJTOW010000888.1 coordinate 4,490, forward strand.
CGGACAAGCCGGCCAAGCGGCGGGCGTCATGGCGAAACGCTAACCGCGACGTCTCTTCGCCCCAAATTTCGAGGCCCATAACCGTCGCGACGCGTCTTGGCGTCGCGACCCGCCTTGATATCGCGACAAAGCACATGCGCAGTCGGCCGTTCCTCATTCGGCCGATTGGCCTTGAGTCGCCCTAAGCGTTTTGGTATCCGCCCCAAGTGCGCGGAGCGTTGTCTGACTGGCCCGCGATCCTGGCGTTCCCGCCAGCCCACCGGTCGGACACCACCCCTTGCGGCGCTGGAGATGTATCGACGACTTCCCGCTCCTGCTCCCCACTGCTCGCCTGGGCGAACAATGCGCACCGCCGCTCTCGCCGCAGTGATGATGGCAACCGCGGTCTCCGGGTGCCGCGCGTTGCCCCAAGACGGAACGTCCGGCGATGCCGCCAACTCGCGTCGATTTCCAGCCGTGGCCGAACTGGCCGAATCGGTGCCCGTCAGCCCTTCACACTACCGCCAGTGGATCCCCAAGCAGTCCCGTTTGCCCTGGGTTGAATTCGATGGCACTCGGGTGGCCGTTCACGATGTCCGCAATTTCGACTACGTGACGGAAACCGACCATGTCGAACGCTTTGAAACACGGAATTACGATCTCCGGGAACTCGAATCGGTCGACTACATGGTCGTGCCGTTCCCCGCCGCCCCTCTGCTCGCCCATACCATGCTCAGCTTCGGCTTCGGAAAAGGCCGATATCTCGTCTCCTCCGTCGAAGCGCGACTGGAACAAGGCGAGACTTACTCGCCGCTGTTAGGAAGCCTGCGCCAGTACGAATTAATGTACGTCCTGGCCGATGAGCGCGACGCCTTGCGGCTCCGAGCCGATGTCCGCGGCGACGACGTCTACATCTACCGCGTTCAAGCGCCGCCCGAAAAACTACGCGATCTGCTGGTCGACATTCTCGATCGGGTCAACCAGTTGCGGGACACTCCCGAGTTCTACGATACGCTCACCAACAACTGCACGACCAACATCGCCCGGCACGTCAACCGCATCGCTCCCGCCCGCGTTCCCCTGGGGAGTGAAGTCCTGCTCTCCGGCCTGTCCCCACGTCTCATCTACGACCTTGGGTTGCTGGGCAATTCACGCTCCTTCGAAGAACTTACACTCGCCGCCAACGCCTCGCCCCGAATCCGCGAAAACCGACTCGCCAACGATTTTTCAGATCGGATCAGGCGGTAGGTGCTTGCCAGTTGCCAGTTGCCAGTTGCCAGTTGTGTACGGCACATACGACGGACTTCCCCGTCCGTCGCCACGCTGGCGACGCATCACGCAAATCGGCTGCGCGACAACGCTTTCACGATCGACATCCGCTTACTGACACTCTCAGCACGCTGGGCGCCGCGAGTGACCTCCGAATGCTGACACTTGGCCACCGAACACTGAACACTGAAAACTAAAAACTGAACACTCCCCCCTCCCCAAACTCCCCCCTCCCCGAGACCTTACCCATGTTCGACCGCATCGCGGCGATGTACGACGACAGCGTAGTAGTGGTGGTTGGAGCCGGCGGCATTGGCCGGGAAATCGTGCGGCTGGCGGCCGGGCGAGCTGCCCGCATCGCGGTGGCGGATTACAGCGCCGCCAACCTGGCGGCCGCCGAACCGTATCTTCCAGCCGGCTCGCCGTCGCCCCAGACGCTCGACGTAGGCGATGGCCAGGCCGTCGCGCGATTCGCTCGCGACGTGGCCCAGTCGGTCGGTGTCCCGCAATTCCTTTTCTACACGGCGGGAATCTTGACCATCGAACCGTTTTTGGAAACAACCGATGAAGCCTGGCGCCGCGCCGTCGACGTGAACCTGAATGGCGCATTCCACACTGTCCGCTCATTCGCCGAACCGATGGCGCGGGAACGTCGTGGAAGCATTCTGCTGCTGGGATCGATCGCCGGCACCCGCGCCCGGTCGGGATCGCGAGTCAACCCGGTTTACAACGCGACCAAGGCCGCGATCTCCGCCTTCGTCAACGCAACGGCGATGCAATTGCGGCCTCAGGGAGTGCGGATCAACTGCATTTCGCCCGGCCCCGCCGCCACGGCGATGATGGACGTGCAGCCTCCCCAAGTTCACGCCGCCGTCCGCGACATCACGCTCGACGGCCGCATGAATCGCCCCGAAGAAATCGCCGAACTAGCCCTATTCGTCGCCGCCCACGGCCGCTTTACCGGCGAGGATGTTGGCCTCGGAGGCGGCGCGGGTTTGGGAGGCTAGTGAATAGTCGACAAAACGCCCCTCAGAAACCGCGAACGTCGCGATGGGCGTCGATCGCGGTACGCAACGCGCGGACCCGCGTTACAGTCGTCCGCCGTTCCTGAAAAACGAAATCCCACTGTCTCGCTTCGGGCTTAACCATCGTTTCCTTTCGCTCCGGCGGCAGTAGGGACGAAGACTTCGCGGACGGCTCGCAAAGCTCCGGCGACTCGGAAGGCACGGCCAGCTCGATCGGTTCACTCGCGCTGGCGTGCAGTTCACTCGCGCCCGTCGAATCCAATAACTCGACCGCATTGACGGCGCTCACTCCCGCTCCGGGCATCACCACGATCCGGCCAGCCGATCGTTCAACCAGGCTCCGCAGCAACGCTGCGCCAGCTATGGCGGTCGAGTTTTGCCCCGAACTCAACACGCGGCCCACGCCCAATTCGATCAGTCCGTCCAGCGCCGCCCGTGGATCGCGGGTCATATCGAACGCGCGATGGAACGTGGTCGTCAGCGGCCCGGCTGCCGCCATCAAGCGGCGACAGGCCCCAATGTCAATTCGACGATCCGGCGTCAAAGCGCCGAAGACCACGCCGTGCGCGCCCGCTTGCCGCGCGGCGACGATGTCTCGTTCCATCACCGCCAGATCGGCCGGTGAGTAGCAGAAAGAGCCGGCGTGCGGCCGAATCATGACCATCACTTCCAGCGGTGCGAGTTTCACACACGCCGAAATCAAAGCTGCACTCGGCGTCACGCCGCCACACGCCAATGCGCCGCAGACCTCGATCCGGTCAGCACCTCCCTCCAGCGCCGCAAGGGCCGAGTCGAGTCGATCGACGCAAATCTCCAACCGCACTCGCGATCGCGGCGAACGGTTCACGGCAGTCGACTTGGGGATGGAATCAACCGCGCCCCATCGACCGTGTCATGCACGGCGTAGTCGAAACCCGCCTGAATGCAGTACGAACCAACACGGCCACGTTTGTCGAGCGCCACAAATCCAACTTGCAGATCGCGCCACCCCGGGTTCTTCGCGATCACCCGCTCGGTCGCCAAGCGGCACGCTTCCGCCGGCAAGTGGCCTTGCCGCATCAGTTCGACGACCAGAAAGCTACCGACCGCGCGAATGACCGCCTCTCCCATACCAGTCGCCGTCGCACCGCCGACTTCGTTATCGACGTACAGTCCGGCTCCAATGATCG
>JBJTOW010000889.1:0-4475 GCA_046074805.1 Planctomycetota bacterium
GCCGCTCGGTCTGCTGGCCGCCAGCGCGATCCTGGCCATCGCCGGCCTGTTCATGCTGTCTTCCGCCTCGGACACGATGATCTTCGTCGCCGCGACGCTCTACGGTTTCGGCAAGACGTTCTTCTGGCCGACAACGCTCGGCGTGGTCGCCGAACAAACCCCGCGGGGAGGCGCTCTGACCCTTAACGCCATCAGCGGCATTGGAATGTTGGCGGTCGGCACGCTGGGCTTCCCGTACATCGGCACGCTGCAGTCGGCCAAGAACATCGACGCCCTCGTGGCCTCCGACACCGTAAAGTCGCTCGACCTGGTCAAGGACGGAAAACTGGCGGCCGTGGCCGAGAAATCGATCTACAAGATTATTCCTTACGAAGCTGTTGACCAGAAACGGATCGACGACGCAATCGCCACCAAGCCCGAAGCGGATCGAGGCGCGCTCGCTGCCGATATCAAGACGGCGGTCGATCGAAGCAACCAAAAGGCGCTTGGCAATATGGCCGCGTTCCCCGCGTTGATGCTCGTTGCCTACCTTGCGCTGATTGTTTATTTCCGATCCAAAGGTGGCTACAAAGCGGAAGTGCTTGTGGGCCACAGCGCCGAAGATGGGAAATTCACGGGCGGAGTCGCTGGACCGGCGGACGCGTAACGCGACCAACGCGAACGGTCGTGGAACGATTTTTGATCATACGGGCGATGCCTCTCGGCATCGCCCGTTCGTTTGCTTTACACAGGCCTTGGCCGCCGACGGGTTCTGCCCAAATAGTGCGGCTTCGCGATTTCTCTACCGGGAGTACTGTGGCATGCGTTCTTCCACTCTCGCCGCCTCTATCGCCAACCCAGGTATCATCGTGACGACTTTAGCTCGGCTCGCCGCCTCCGTGATCGCGTTGCTTGGCGTCGACGCCACATCTATCCGCGAACTCAACGCCGAAACACTGGCCGCTCGAACGCGGATCGCCAAACCAGCCACACCAGCGGCCGCGCCATTCACCTCGACCGGCGCCGTCCCCCGCCGACCCAACATCGTCTTTATCTTTTCGGATGATCACGCATGGCAGGCGGTCAGCGCGTACGGCGAGTCGCGACGGCTACTGGAGACGCCTCACATCGACCGCATCGCGAAGGAAGGCGTGAGGTTCGATCGCTGTTTAGTGCCGAATTCCATTTGTGGACCGAGCCGCGCCACGGTCTTGACCGGCAAATACAGCCACGCCAATGGCTTTTATAACAATACCAATAGCCGCTTCGATGGATCGCAAACCACTTTCCCAAAACTGCTTCGCGGTGCTGGCTATCAGACGGCGGTGATCGGCAAGTGGCACCTTGTAAGCGAGCCGACTGGTTTCGATCACTGGCATATTCTTCCTGGCCAGGGAGTCTACTACAACCCTCCGATGATCCGCGACGGTCAGAATGTGAAACACCAAGGATACGTCACCGACATCATCACCGACCTGTCGTTGGAATGGCTCAAAGGCCGCGATAAGTCGAAGCCGTTCATGCTGATGTGCCAACACAAAGCGCCGCATCGCGAGTGGGCCCCGGCGTTGCGACATCTTGGGCACAACGGCGACCGTGTCTACCCGGAACCCGATACCCTGTTCGACGACTATGCCGGCCGCGGCAAGGCCGAACGCGATCAGGACATGACTCTGGCGAAGACCTTCACGCCACTCGACGCGAAGCTAGCCACACCCGCCCAGTTAAACGCCGAGCAGAAGGCTCAATGGGACGCCTACTATGGGCCCCGGAATGAGGCATTCCGAAAAGAAAATCCACAGGGACGGGACTTAGTGAAATGGCGTTATCAGCGGTACCTACATGACTACTTGGGATGCATCAAGGCGGTGGACGAGAGCGTGGGCCGCGTCTTGAAATTCCTCGATGATGAAGGAATCGCCGACAATACAATCGTTATGTATTCCTCCGATCAAGGTTTCTTTCTCGGTGAGCACGGCTGGTTCGATAAACGCTGGATATTCGAGGAGTCGCTTCGCACGCCGCTGGCTGTCCGCTGGCCTGGAGTCGCCAAGTCAGGTTCGGTGAACGCCGATTTGGTCAGCAATGTTGATTTCGCGGCCACATTCCTAGAAGCGGCTGGTGTCGCCGCCCCAGCCGATCTGCAAGGGCCCAGCTTGGCGCCGCTGCTGCGCGGCGAGACTCCTAAGGATTGGCGTCAATCTTTCTATTATCACTATTATGAATTCCCCGGCCCGCATTCGGTCCGCCGCCACTACGGCGTCGTCGATCGCCGCTACAAACTGGTGCGTTTCTACGAACCGGGTGTCGACTCCTGGGAGCTGTTCGATTTGGAGAAAGATCCACGGGAAATGCGCAGCGTCTATGGCGAGCCGTCGTACGCCGAGACCACGAAACGCCTCCATGCTGAACTCGACCGACTCCGCAGCGAACTCAAGGTTCCCGATCCTGATCCGGCCGAAACGGAGATTCGCCTTGGACCGCCCGCGAAGAAGAACCCGGGTAAAGAGTCGCCACGAAAGAACGCTCCCGGCAAAGTCACCCGCGCCGGGACCTAGACGGACCACGCCAAAACCTCAGCTTCCCGTGCCGATCGCAAGGTGGTTCCCGTGACTACGTCGTTCGCTGCTCCATCACTGAGCGATTCGAGCGGTAAGTTGCCGCTAAGTTATTGCACGAACGTGCATCCGTGCCGCGAGGCGGCGGATGTCGCGCCGATGCTCGATCGCTACACGCTCCCGATTCGTTCCGCAAGCCGCTTTGAGATCGCGGCCGGCCTCTGGCTGCCAGCGACAGCGATCGCGCAAGTCGTCGAGTCGCCGACAGGCATCTCAGGTCTCTCCGAGTCGCTTACAGGTCGCGGCTTGCGTTGCTACACGCTGAATGCGTTTCCATTCGGCGATTTTCACAGTCAGCGGGTGAAAGAGAATGTGTACCTGCCGGACTGGGCAGATCCTCGGCGGCGGGAGTACACCTGGCGATGCGCCCGTGTGCTTGCCGGGTTGCTCGACGGGTTTGCCGAAGGCAGCATCTCAACGCTACCCCTGGGGTTCAAAGGCTTCGCGTATCCGCGAGAGTTTTGGGACACCGCGATCTCTCAACTACTCGGACTCGCCGCCGACCTTGATCGGCTGGCGCAAGAGACGGGCAAGCTGATCCGATTGGCGCTGGAACCGGAGCCGTTTTGCCTGTTTGAAACCACCGCGGAGACGATCGACTTTTTTGAGCGGTTATTCCAAGTCGCCGAGCGATCCGGCAGCGGCGCGATAGCTCGGCGCCACCTTGGCGTCTGCTACGACGTTTGCCACCAGGCGGTCGAGTTCGAGGATGCGGTGGCGGCAATCCAATCGCTTACCAATGCCGGGATCCGCATCAACAAAGTGCAGGTGAGTTGCGCTGTGGAAGTCGCTGATCCGCTCGACCCGGCGCAGCGGGACGCGCTGCGGGCATTCGTGGAACCTCGATACTTGCATCAGACCATGGGGCGATGTCCGCGCACGGGCACAGTCGTCCGGCTCGCCGATTTAACCACCGAGTTCCTCGACTCGCCATCGCCCGAGTTTCTCGCGGCGACACCATGGCGCGTCCATTTTCATGTGCCGGTGGATGTCGAACGGATCGGCGTTTTACACACCACTCGCCCCGAACTCGAACGCGCCCTGGCAGCCATCCAAAAACTCGACTACTCGCCCCACATGGAAGTTGAAACCTACACCTGGCCAGTAATGCCCGGGACCGATCCGGTATCGCTGGTGGACGGATTGGCTCGCGAACTAATCGCGACCCGCGATCTACTCGCTGGTCCTGTGAATACGTAGTCTCGGGTCCTGAGGAAGATTGGCGTCATTCGGGACTGGCCTGTATTAATTCAAACCCTACAGTCGCACCGAGCGCTCTTACCGCCCGCCCGAGCCTTTAGCTGCCCAAGCGATCGCTGGCTACCAAATAATCGCTGCCTACCAAATTATCGCTGTCGAACAAGCCACTGCTGTCCATGAGCGAGGTCAGCGCATCGTCCACGGCTACTTCGTCGCCACTTTTCTGGCAACGTTTCGAGAGATTCTGAGCCGCTTCTTCCTCCACAGGGATTACGTCCCTCAGGCGAGAAGCTGCGCTTGCCGATTCGATCGTCACGGCTTTCTCGGCGGCGAATTCCGGCCGCAAGCGAACTGAGAGCGTTTCGGTGGACGCGCTAGGCGTCACTGCCCAGCCTTGCGCTAGGCCAGATTCGGCCTGCCCCGCTCCGCTGAATTCTCCTTCCCCCAGTTCGCCGCTCGAGCCAATTCCATTCAAACGATTGATGATTAAGAGCGCATCCTGTGGATCAACGGTGTTGTTGCCGTTGGAGTCGAAAAACGGAAACGTAGTAAGTGCCGTGTTGACTGGCCGCGGCAGAGCGTTGCCGTTCGCGAAACGGGGATTATTGAGTTCATTGATGACGAGCAGGGCATCGAATGGTTCGATACCACCATTGTTGTCTACATCGAGCGACAGGA
>JBJTOW010000890.1:0-4917 GCA_046074805.1 Planctomycetota bacterium
CGTCCAACGTTTCGCCGTCGACTCCGCGGCCCGCACCGGTCGACATTGTCGCACCGACGGCTGCGCCCTCGGGCTCCTCGTCGCGAGCCGACGTTGCAAACAACGTACGCTTGTCTTCCACAACCAAAACGGCCGTAGCGAGTTTAGACATTTCGAGCCCGGCCATTGCAAGCCCGGCCATTGCAAGCCCGGCCACTTCGAGCCCGGCCATCGTGAGCCCCATCCATGCAAGCCCCATCATTGCAAGCCCGATAGCGGCAAGCCCAGCGATAGCGATCGCAGCCGGCGCGACCACCGCGAAAGCCAGCATGGCTGTGGCGAGCCGAACGGAGGGCCCGCCCAACGAGGGAAAATCCGACAGTCACTCTGGCAAGCAGGGAACGAAACGCTGGGACAATCTTCCGGAATGGCAGCGGCTCGCCCTGCAAGGGGCGGTCATGGTGGTGACGGCGACACTTGTCGTGGCCGTCTCCGCGTGGTGGTCCGGTGGCAAGCGTAACGCGGATAGCGTCGAAAATCCAAGTACGTCCGGCTCGCCTGCGCCGCTTTTGGCGACCAACGCTAGCGGTCGAGACGCCGATGCGGATAGCAGCAGCCCCGTCAGCGGCAACGGCGTGGACAACGACGTTCGTGGCAATCGCGAAACCGACAAGCTTGGCACGGCCGCGTTAAATACGACGACCCCAAGCACGACGACCCCAGATACGACGACCCCAAATACGACGACCCCAAATACGATGGCCGCAAATGCGATGAGCGGTCCACAGCTTTCCGGTCCCTTGGGCAACTCATCGCCTCCAGCGACGGTGGCGGGAACGCCGACCATGAATTCGATGGACGAGGACGCTCCGTACACGATGGCCCGCCCGCAGCCCACAACCTATCCGTCGACCAGTCCACAAAGTTACCAATATCCGACGACGGGATCTGCCTTCGGTCCGGGGATTGACGCTTCGGGCGACAGCTACCCGCGGGTCGGTGACAACTTGCCTTCGCGTCCCGGAGCACCGCGATGACCACTCTCAATCAAGCTTTCCTCCGGGCCTACGAGCGCGATCGGGCGACCAACGTTCCCGGACCGCATATTGGCATCCCGCGCTCGCCAGGAGCGATCAACCAGCCGACTTCCGTAGAGCCGACTTCCGTCGCGCCACCTGCTGTTGAGCCAAATTCCGTCGAGCCGACTCCCGCGGAGCCAGCGGCCGATGGGTTTGTCGCCGCGTGGGAGGCCGACGAATTGCCCTGGAGCGAAGTGTGCGATCGGCTTCGCGACGAATCTGGTCCGCAATTGCTCGCGGCCATTGCGCGTTGGCGCGTGGCTTTGCATGGTGGCTCGACGGATGAACGCGAATGGCCCGCGCCTTTGGTGTTGGGAGTCACGAGCTTGATCCGTCGCGAAGGTCGTACCACGGTGGCCGCCGGGTTAGCTCGGGCAGCCGTGGCGGCGGGACTGCGTGTCGCGGTTATCGACGCCGACTTGGAAAACCCGCGTCTCTCGTCGGCGGCTGAGGTGGCGATCGACGCCACATGGGTCGACTGCGTGGTAGGGGATGCGCCGCTTGGCGAAGCGGCCATTCACTGCCCAGTGGACGGCTTTCATTTGTTCCCGCTTGGGGCCTCCGCTAAACAGACCACTTTCCACTGGAACGCGCCAGCGGCTTTGAAGACGTTCCGAACTCTCCGGCGGCACTTCGATCTCTGCTTGCTCGATATGGGGCCGCTGACGGATGCTTTGAAACGTGGCCTCCAGGGTGGGGCTGAAAGTCCACTGGACGGCGTCTTACTGCTCCGCGATGTCAGGATTACCGGCGCGGACCAAGTCTTGCTGATCGCTCGGGAACTGCATCAGGCGGGATTGCCGATCGTCGGCGTAGTCGACAACTTCAACGATTCCTCGGAGCATTCGCGATGTACGAAAGCCACTGGCAGCTGATCGCGCGGCCGTTCGAAGCCTCGAACGATGCGCGGTTCTACTATCCGAGCGAAGTGCATCAGGGCGCGTTGTTTCGCCTGCGGTATGCGCTGGAGAACCGTCGGTCGGCCGCGTTGATCGCTGGTCCATCGGGACTTGGAAAGACGATCCTTGTTCAGCAACTGGCGGCGCAGTTGCCGGAAGCCGCCGGGCCGCTCGTGCATCTGGTGTTTCCTCAGATGCCGGCCGATCAATTGCTCGCCTACTTGGCGGCGGAGCTGTCGACGGCGATGGCGTTTGAACCGGACAATTCCTCGGCGGAACGCGGGTTTCGCGGCGGCTCTCCGAGCGTTGAGCAGAGCGTGAGGCGGTTGCATGGGGCGTTGGTCGAAAACGCCCGCAAAGGCCGCCATGCGATCTTGGCGCTGGACGAGGCCCACTTGATCCGGGACCCCGAGACGCTCGACACCATCCGCCTTTTGCTTAATTTCCAACACCAGGGACGCCCGGTGGCGACACTGTTGCTGATTGGCCTGCCATCGCTTCTCACTACCTTGCAGCGAATTCCCGAATTGGAAGATCGCATCGACCTCAAGTGCCTATTGCCGCGTTTCACGCTGGAACAGACGATGGGCTACGTCGCCTTTCGATTGAAGGCGGCCGGGGCGACGCGGACCATCTTTGCGTCCGATGCCGTCGAGTGTCTGCATGACGCTAGCCAAGGCGTTCCACGTCGCATCAACCGTCTGGCCGACCTCGCATTGCTTGTGGGGTTCGCCGAGGAACTCGATATGATCTCCGCTCGCCACGTCGAGTCGGTCGCGGACGAGCTGTTGGCCCGTTCGATCGACGCGGGCGCGCTGTGAATCGCGTGTCCGACCGAGCCGCCACAAAGCGGACCGAAACGGAGGAAACGTCGGGCGTCGAGGTGGCCGAAGGCCGCTCCCGCCGCCGCGTGCTCGCCGCGCTGCTCTTCATCTCTCTACTCGCCGCAGCCCTTCGTTGGCCGCTGGCGCATGAACCACTTTGGGTCGACGAGCTGCACACAAGTTGGGTCGTCGGCCAGGGTAGCGCGCAATTGCCAGCGAACGCGCGAGCGGGAAATCAATCGCCGCTTTGGTTCTACCTGCCGTGGCTGGCGACTCGCGTTTCCAGTGCGTCGGACGCGGCGACCAACCTATGGCTTCTGCGGCTCCCTTCGCTGCTGGCTGGACTTGCCATCCCCTGGCTGGTGTACGTCGTCGCTCGCCGTCTTACCGGTCAAGCTACTCCCGCTTTGTTCGCCGCCGCTCTTGCGGCGCTCGACCCACGCTTCGCCTTCTACGCCACGGAAGCCCGCGCTTACGCCACGGTCCAACTGCTGACGCTGATCCACTTCCTCTGCTGGATGGCCGCTCGCGGCTTGATCGGTCCGATCACATCCGCGACCAACGCGTCCGTCGACGCACCAACGCGGTTCTGGGCCTCGAAAAACTTTTGGCGAATTGCATGGATCGCAACGGGTGGATTGCTGTTCTTCACGCATTACACGACGGCGCTCGTATTCGTAGCCGAAGCGCTCGCGGACTTTGGGATTCTGGCAACCGCCGCGATTCGCAAGCGTCAAGATCGCGGGAATTCCACCCAACCACCACAGTCGTTCTTTGCGTCGTTGAGCGGTCTACTAGTCGAATTTGTTCTGTTGCTGGCTGTTTGCTTGCCCGCCATTCCACATCTCAATACGGTGGCCAGTCATCGCTCGGACTGGTCGCGGACGCTATCCGCGGACGATCCATGGACGATGTTCGACTGGTATGGAATGGCGATTGCGCCGTTGGCGGTGGTGGCGGTGACGGCGATACAGCGGAGTTGTTCTAAACAGTGGCCGTGGCTGCGGCCACTCAAACTGGCGGCGGCTTGGCGGCTTGGCGTTTGGATTCTCGTGCCTTGGCTCGTAGCCTGGACGGCGACGGCGTTCGAGGTCGCCCAACTGCTTCGATACCGCTATCTGATAGCGTCGGCCACTATGCTGCCGTTTGTCGCCGCGTTGTCTCTCTCCGCGCTTCCGCGTCGAGCGGCACAAATGGTGATGGTGGCGATCGTTTTGACCGTGGTCATCGCTCGCCACGAGATGTTGCGGCCCTGGTGGGAAACCGGCCAGTGGCCAGCTCAGCGCGACGAGCGTTGGCCTGAGTTGGTCGAACGCGTCGGAGGTTTGCTCGCGACAAAACGCGTACCCGTTCTTCTCTTTCCCGCTTTGGTCGAGGACTATCGGCTCAAAGTGGTCGAAGAGGATTCCGGTGGCACCGCGGCCGAACGGGAAGCGCGGGAGCGCCTCGTGCGATTCTGTCGGTTTCCGCTCGACGCCTACGCTTCGCGTCTGCCGGCGGAGACCGCAGTGCTTCCTTTGTCCACGCTGGCGAGTCCACGGCTGGACACCGCGACACTCGGTCAACTCGCGCAACGTGGGGGTGGGCTTATCGTTATTCGTGGCGACGATCAGCTTGCGGCCTACCTAATGCGTCAGTTGACCGCCGAACTGGCCCGCAACGGCATCCGGCTAACGGCCGCCTCTCCCGAATCGTACGGCAACCTGCAATTGATCGCCTTCACCGCGCGTCGATAGTCGTCGAAAGCTCTTGCGGGTTTATCCTAGGCGGGAACGTTTCGACCCCGCGACCAACAACGTAGAATCTACTCGCTTTCGACTCGGCTACGTTTGGCTTTTGTCCAACTACTTTTCTCCCCTTTCTTTGTCGAAGGAGCTTTTCCATGCCCACCGGAATCTCGTTGCACATTGGACTGAATTCAGTCGACCCGGCACAGTACCAAGGTTGGGACGGCAAACTGGCCGCATGCGAGTTCGACGCGAACGACATGGCGGCAATCGCCAAGAAGCGCGGTTTCGCCGAATCGACAGTGATGCTCACCAAGGACGCGATGGCCGACGCAGTCAAAGCGGCGATTACGGCCGCCGCGAAGAAACTTAAGAAAGACGACTTATTTCTGTTAACCTACTCGGGCCA
>JBJTOW010000891.1:0-4827 GCA_046074805.1 Planctomycetota bacterium
GCCGCCGACGCGGCTTGCAGAAGCCGCCGTCGAGTCATCGGATGCTGTTCGGGAGCCATGGCGTCGATCCTCGTCCGGGTGTGGTGCTCGTTAAACAATGGCCGCCGCGCCGCGGATTCGCGGCACGGCGGCCTAGTTTCCTGCCTCGACATTGTTTGCGGCCGAGCGGCCGCCGTCTACTGAACGCCGGCAGGTTGGTGGTCGCGCGAACGCGCCGACCGGCGATCCGCAGCGATCGCGTTCCCGCTACTTGGCCTCGGCGTCGGCTTTGGCTTTGGCTTCTTGCTCGGCGGACAGTTCGGGGTTGGGCTTGGCGTTGCCTTCCTCCAGTCCCATGACCCATTTGAAGCCGCCCAGTAGCGAAGCGCGATAAACCGGGTTTTCCCAGACGGCTTCGTTGTGTCCCAGGCTCATGTGCATCGCTTTGCCTTGGCCGTATTCCTTGACCCACAGAACCGGAACATGGTAGGGCTTCTTGAGCTTGGTTTTGGCCATGTTGAGGCTCATCAGCACCCGGACCTTTTCCGGTTGCCAGTTTTTGAACTGGTAGATTTCATCCTTGATCGTGAATTCGTCGCCCCACGGCCGGCTGGCCGGATGGGACGAATCGTGCACGGTGATGGTCACGGTGTCGCCAGCGTTCCACGGGTGGCCGTTGAAGGTGCCCCCGATCATGTCCCAGTACGGTTGGTAATTGTGGAAGGTGTCGGCCGCCGAGTGGGCTCCGATGAAGCCGTGGCCCTTGGCTGGCAGCCATTCCTTGAAGAAGTATTCCAGCGTCGCCGGCTCGATCGGCAGCGTGCCGGTCGTGTAGAAGAAGACGATGTCGTAGTTTTGCAAGTTTTCCTTGGTGAAGTCCTTCTTGCAATCCTGCGTGCAATCGACCCGGAACAGGTTGCTCGAAATGCCGATTTCGGTGACCGCCCGTTCGGCCGGCGCGAGTTGGCCTTCTTTCCGCGAAACGGAACCGTGCTTGAAGCCGGCGCTCTGTGTCACCATCAAAACTCGCGCGGGCTTCGCGCTGGTTTTTTCCTTGTCGCTCGCCGCCTTCTCTTGAGCCGCCGTGTCATGGGGAGCGACGTGCATCGCCCCGAAGCTGACGACCGCCAAAAACCATGCCGCCAATCGCCAACCGCCTCGCCGTCGTTCCATGTCGTCTTGCCTTTCGCGTTTCGTGGAAAAAAAGGATCTTACGAGCTTTCACGCGATTCCCATCTTCCCTGTTCCCGGCGGACTTGGCAACGGATCGACGCGAGGGCGACTGACAGGTGGAACGACGGTCGGGAGGAAGGTGCCACGGACCGCTCGAGGCGTGGTCGCCCCATTCACCGACGCGATTCGAATCAACGCGTTCACGCAAGTGCGAGCGGGCTTGATGTTGACCGAATGGGCTGGTCTTGGCAGGATGGCGAGCCGTCTTACGTTGTGCGTCGGTCGAGACGCGGGTCAACCCGTGATGGGGTGGGTGGGCGAAGAGGAGTGCCGGGTCATGGATCGCTGGGTGGAAATCACTTTCGATTGTTTGCCGCTGCGTTCGGTGACTCGGCTGGACATTCCTTTGGACGCGTCTCCCAAGTTTCGGGCGCGCTGCGAGTCGATCAAGCGGGCCATGGAACGCCATGGTTCGCACAACAGCTATTATCTGTACAACGCCCAGTGCGTTTTCCATGTCACCAATCGAGCTGACATTGGGGCCATCCAGTTCGCTTTCGAGGGCACGGTGCTCACGGACGCCGCCGATCAGAAGACGTTGAGCGCCGATTTGGAAGTCCAGTTGTTGCGCGAAACCTGTGATTGGTTGACCGAACCGATCATTCCATGGTTCCGGCAAACCGTGAATTACGCGGTGCTTGTGGAATTCGATCGCTACATCGCGGCGGGCGATCTGGCGAAGACCCGTGAGCGCTTAGCTCGTTTGCAGGCGACGAGCGACCAAGCGGGTGGTTACGTCGGCATGTATCTGTGATGGCCCGGTCGGCTGATTTTTCGCGCTGTGTTTGCTAGACTTCGGCCTCGCGTTTCGCGTTGTGCTATCGCCGCCTTTTTTCGCTGGAGCTGTTCGTATGTCAACAATGGGTTCCGTTGGTTCATCCGGCGTTGGCGGCGTGTTGTCTCGCCGTGGCTTCCTCGGTTCCTCCGCCGCCCTGGCCGCCGCACCGTTAGCGGCCTCCTCGTTGGGATCGCTGGCCATGAACGCCCTTTCAGTCGGAACGGCGCAAGCCGCGCCAACCGCGCCCACAGATCTGACCGGCCGTATGTACAAGACGCTCAAGATCGGCATGGTTCGCGTTAACGGCACGCTCACCGATAAGTTCCGCGCGGTGAAGGAAGCGGGTTTCCACGGTATCGAGCTGGATTCGCCGGGGATGGATGTCGCCGAGACGAAGAAAGCGATCGCGGAAACGGGGTTGCCGGTGGACGGCACGGTCTGCTCGACGCACTGGAACGTTCGCCATACGAACGCGGACGCGGCGACGCGGGCCAAAGCGCTCGAGCACTTGCAAACGGCCATACGCGACACGCATGCAGTCGGTGGCAACACGGTGCTACTGGTGATCGGCCACGGCAATGACGGTCCAGAAAGCGAGATTTGGCCGCGTTCGATCGAGAATATCGCCAAGGCGCTTCCGTTGTGCGGTGAACTGGGAATCTACATCGCGATTGAAAACGTTTGGAATCACTTTCTGTATGACCACAGTGGCGGGCCAACTCAGACGGCCGAGAAGTTCGTCAAGTACGTTGACGAGCTGAATTCGCCGTGGGTTGGGATGCAGTTCGACATCGGCAACCACTGGAAATACGGCAGCATGGGCGACTGGATTCGCCAGCTGGGCAAACGCGTGGTGAAGTTGGATGTGAAAGGCTTTTCGCGGGCTCAGAACAAGTTTACGCCGATCGACGAGGGGGACATCGACTGGGCGGATGTCCGTAAGGCGTTGTTGGAGATCCATTACTCGGGGTGGGTCGCGGCCGAGGTTTCAGGCGGCGGTCCCGAACAGTTGAAGGGGATCTCGCAGGCGATGGACAAGGTCTTTGGATTGAAGACCGCGTGAACGACGAATCGGCAATGTGGGATGTCGCGGTCATCGGCGCGGGGGCTGCCGGATTGGTGGCCGCCTTCCGCGCCGCGGAACTGGGCGCCCGCACGATACTCCTGGAAAAGAATAAGCGTCCCGGCGTCAAAATCCTGATGTCGGGTGGCACTCGCTGCAATCTGACCCACGACACGGACAATCGCGGGATCGTCGAGGCTTACGGTCCTCCTGGACGCTTCCTACATTCTGCCTTGGCCGCATTGTCGGTGCGCGCCAGCGTGCAGTTGTTCGAGGCCGAAGGAGTTTTCACGAAGGTCGAGGACACCGGGAAAGTGTTTCCCGTGAGCGATCGGGCCGTCGATGTGCTCGAAGCGCTGCTCGACCGGCTTGGACGAAGTTCGGCCACATTGGCGTGCTCCGAGCCAGTGGTCGCGATCACGGCTGTGGACGGTCGGCTTGTTGTCGAAACGGCAGTGCGGCGGCTCACGGCGCGCACCGTGATCGTGACCACGGGTGGGCAGTCGTATCCGGGGTCCGGAACTACCGGCGACGGCTATCGGTTGGCGGCCGCGTTTGGGCATTCGCTGGTCGCGCCCCGGCCGGCGTTGGTGCCTTTGACAACGGCGGCGCCGTGGGTGCGGGAACTCAAGGGCGTCACGCTGCCGGACGTTACGCTGACAGTGCTTGATGGCGGCAAAAAGATCGCGCAGCGGCGGGGGTCTTTGCTCTTCGCCCACTTTGGCCTGACGGGCCCAGCGGCCTTGGATGTGAGCCGCGCGGTTTCCGGCCACTCGAAGCCGTCGAGTTTGTTCGTGGCGGTCGATCTCCTGCCAGGCACTCGAGAGGACCATTGGCTTGAAGATTGGCGGGACGAACTGTCGACCGCCGGGAAAAAAGCGATCTGTGGCCTCTTGTCGCGGTGGGTTCCGCAGCGGATCGCCGAGACGGTGTTGCGCGAAGCGGCGATTCCGGCGGACCGACGGGCGGCTGAACATGGCAAGGACGAACGGCAGCGGATCGCCAATGTGCTCAAGCGATTAATGATTCCGCTAACGGGCACGCTGGGATTCGAGAAAGCGGAAGTGACGGCGGGCGGAGTGCCACTGGACGAGGTCGATTCGCGGACGATGGCGAGCAAACGCTGCGCGGGCCTTTTTTTCGCCGGCGAGGTGCTCGACTTGGACGGCCCGATTGGCGGTTACAATTTTCAGGCCGCCTGGAGCACTGGTTGGTTGGCTGGCACGTGCGCCGCTCAGCGGGCGATCGAGCGGTATAGCGAGACGGGAGATGCCGACGCAGCCGCGCCGGGAGCCACGCCAGAAAACGAATCTCGCCAGGGGTGAGTCTCCGGGAATACTTTTTTGACGATACCGGCAACGGCTTGGTCCAAGCGATAGATTTGGGAAAACGTTCGATCGAGCTAACTTTCTAACTTTCAGTTCCGTTGCGAGGCGATTGCGGCGACGGGCTGGGAATCCTGTGGTACGTGAAAGTCAACAACCGACAGAGCACGAACGAAAGGGTGGCGGCAAACATGAACGCGACCAATGACGGTGATGAAAGCAGCGTGAATATCGATCTGAACGGCAGCGGCGACCTGCGCGGCGCGGGTCAGGCTGGCGCTGATCTGGTTAACGCTGATCTAGTTGGCGCTGATCCGGTTAACGCGGGGCAGGCAGACGCTGACATTGTTGGTGCGGGACCAGACGGCATGAATGCGGCCGGATGGAATCGGCGGGCATTTGGTCGCCATATGGCTGGCTGGGCGGCGGGGCTCGCGGCTGGATGGATC
>JBJTOW010000892.1:0-3524 GCA_046074805.1 Planctomycetota bacterium
GCGCGCTTTCTGGTCATCCTTTGCCTTCCGATCGTCAGCGGGCGCTTCGGCTGCGGCTTCGGCCGCTGGGGCGACCTGCACCTCGACCTTGACGCCGCCGCCTTGGAAGACCTGCCGTAAAACGCCCCGAATTTCCAACTCCTGGCCCGGCAGCGTTGCGGGGGAACCTAGCTGTCCAATCAGTATGGCGAGGCAGACTGCGAGATAGGCCGAGCCATGAATCGCGTCGTGAATCCGCCAGCTACGCAGGCCTACCCGTGATGCCTGCGAAGGAGCAAGCGGCTGGCCCCAAAGGCGCCAGCCGCTCGCGGAACGTACAACGCACTTCGGGATCGCCAATTCGGCTGCCGCGACCGACTGGCAATCCGCCATGCGCCACTGCCAGCGACATTCATTGCCAGTCCGCGCGTGCGGCATTCCATCACAGCCGTGCGTTTCCGACATGCTCGTGGCCTCCAAGCTTGTTTTCATGCCGATTTTCAAACCGAAGCTTCGCATTTCAGCTCTCGTCTAGGGTTTGTTGGCGCGTCGCACGCCTTCAATTCGGTTGAAGTATTCATCCAGTCCGGCCCGGAATTCCTCGGGCAATTTCGGTCCCGTTTCACCTGTGGCCTGGGCCGTGCCCAAATCCTCGCGAACCTCCCGCTCATTACGGCCACGGCCGATCAGGGCCAACGCCGAATCAGTGGTGGTGCCGCGACTGCCGCCTCCCGGCGAAGCTCCACCTCCGCCTCCGCCACCGTTGGGATTGAAACGCTTCGATTGCAACAGCAACTCGATCGCTTCCGTTTCCGCGGCGATCGCCGCCGAGCCGGTATCCGGCGATTCCAGGATGACGGCCGCCTCGCCCATCACTTGCGACACGGCCGCCAGCAATTGCAACTCTTTGCCGAAATCCGTCTCTCCGTCGGGCAGTTGCCGGATTCTTTCAGCCACCTTGTCGAGACGTTCGCCAAGCTCGGATTGAACCTCGGCCAATTGGCCGCCTCGTGTCTTGTGTTCATCCTTTGCCATCGCGGGCCGGGCTTGTTCGGCGACCCGCGTTTCCTCTCGCAGGTTCATCTCGCCTTCGATGATTTTGAGGACTTCGAGCACAATCGAGGGTGGCAAACTACCACGGGATTTTCCCCCGGGACATGAACCGCCCGACGCCGGGTCGACCAGGTCTTCCGCCCAGCGATCGAGCGTGTCGGACCAGAACTCGCATTGGGCCAGCGACAGACCGCGTTGCTTCGCGATATCGTCGGCCAATTGCCTTAAGCCGCCAACGACGTCCTGTTGGCGCATCTCGTCCAGCACCGTTTTGAAGACCGCCATGTTGCGGCGCTCAAAATAGGCTTGCATATCATCCATGATGTAGGACACATCCTGGCTGCCCTTGTTTTCCTGTTGGGCCAGTTCCGTAGTCAATTTCGCGACCTGGTCGCCGCGCATGTCGGCCCCGCGCCGCTGCGGAATGGAGGAACGCGTGGCGGCGTCTGGGGCAGAATCAGCGATAGCTGTTCGAGCGGGTGAACCCGTCGCGTTATCACCGGCTCCCTGTAGCTTCGCGACCGCCCGCTTCACGGCGGCAGCCAGTGGCTGGGCGCTTTCATCAACAGACGCACCCATGGGCTGCGTTTTCGCCGGTCGCTTCGCGCCAAACGCCGATGTAATAGTGGAACCCAATCGGCTGGCGATATTGTTTTGCAATCGCGACGCCGCCTTAAGCCGTTTGACGAGCGTGGTTCCCTCCAAGTTCGCCAGCACCTTATTCAGCTCTTCGGAGATTTTGTCGAACTCAGCGAGCAGTTCTTGCTGTTTGGCGAGCGCCTCGTCGAGCTTTTCCGCCGCGGGCGGTGGACCGGCTGGATTGTCGTTCGGTTTGGCCCCCCCCACCAACATGGTGCTGGGCAACCCGAGGCTCGGCTTCGTTGTCGCCGCCTTTTCGGAGGGCTTTTCGCTCTTCGCGAGATCTTTGTCGGGATCGAGTTGCGTCGACTCGACATCGCTGATGGTGGGTAGTTTCGGCCCCTTGCCGTCCTCCGGCTTCTGTTCGCCGGCTTCGGACGAACCACTGCCTCCAGCGCGGTTTTTGCCTGCTTGGCGGCCCTTCTCGCTGTCCCGAGACTCGCCAGATTTTCCGGGTTTGGAAGCGCCTTCGGTTGGTTTAGCGGAATCGCTTGGCGACGGCTTGCCAGTCTTGGGCGAGCCGTCCTGCGGAGCGTCGGCGGCCTGTTTCAGCAACTCGGCGACCGATGGCATCCGTTCGTCGGAGATCTCCTTGAGTAATTGCAGCATTTCAGCCCACTTCTCCAGGTGCCCCACGCCGAATTCGGGATTGCGAGTGGCCTGGCGGACAAGGTCTTCGCCGGCGTTCACCAGGCTTTCCAAGCGTCGCCCATTCGCCCGTTCGGCCGCCGCCTGGGCTTCTATGCGTTTGCGAGTGCTTGGGTCATCCAACTCCGCCGAGGGCAGATCGCGAATCTGCTTATTGGTCTCGAAGAGTTGCAGTTCGCGGTCGCGAACTTCCAGCGATTGGCGATGCCATTTGCTTAGTTGTTCGGTGAGCCAGATAGCATGTTGTTCCGGGCTGAGCACAAAGAGCGTATAGGCCGCGGAGTAGGTTCGCGGCCGGTTCGGCAGGTAGTCCTCGGCGAACAACCGCACTTGCAGCGGTTGCGGTTCGATTCCCAGCGACTTCGCGGAGAAAGTGCCGGTCAGGTCGAGCGTTTCGTGGTCTCCGCTGCCCGCCGCAAGTATGCGTTCGCCCTTGGCTGGCTGGGCGACGGTCGTTTCATCCAAGCCGCGCCATTCGATGCCAACGCGTTTCACGCCGAAGTCGTCTTGGGCGCGAACCGTGAAAGACAGCTGTTCCGAATCGAGCACAACCCGCTGGCGAGGCAACCCGTCGCTGGCGAGCGACGGCGGCTCGTCGTCCCGACCATTGATCGCCAATTGAAACGGTTCTTTGCCGGTAAGTCCGAGTTCATCCCGCCATTCGAACCGCAGGGAATCGGTTCCGGATACGGCCGCCGTGGGGCTGGCAATCTTGGGTCCCATCGGGGACGTTGCTTGGCCGTTGATCTGAGCGCTCGCCAGTGGCCGATTGGCGGTAGCCGTGAACTGGACACGACTGCCCTTCACCAAGGTTACGCTCCCGCCCCGCACGTCGCGCACCACGGATTGCTTACGTTCGAGGTAGGACGGTAATCGCACATCCGCCTGGACGGCGGTAAGCTCCGGCCTCAGCGTCGGCTCCAGCTGCACCATGGTAGACAAGTCGCCAACTTGAAGCCGCATCGGCTGCGACGCGGTCTGGCCGTTGAGATCGAAGTGGTACGCGTTTTCATGCAAGCGGGCGATGACGGGCGTTTGTCCGGGCAAGTCGAGTTGCGCGGTGGCGGGGCGCCAAACGGTCGCGGCGCTCAATGCGACCTTGAATTGTGTTGGTTCTCCGTATGCGACCACCCATTGCCGAGGCGTCGCTTCGATCTGCGCGAACGTGTAGCGGGGAATATCACGCCATGGCTGCGAAAATCGTT
>JBJTOW010000893.1:0-3360 GCA_046074805.1 Planctomycetota bacterium
GTGTGTTGGAAGTCCTATTAGTCGTCGTAACATGCTGACAGTCGGCGCCATCGGCGGGTTGGGGCTGACTCTCAGCGACCTGTTCCGTCTCCAGGCCCGAGCGGATCAGAAGAAGTACGATTTCATCGAGGCCAAGGCCCAGAGCGTCATTCACATCTTCCTGCCGGGCGGCATGGCCCACCAGGAATCGTTCGACCCGAAGCCTTACTCGCCCATCGAATATCGTGGCGAGATGAAGACGGTGAAGACGAACACCGGCGAGGAATTCTGCGAGACTTTGCCGCAACTTGCGCAACTCGCTGACAAAATCGCCGTCATTCGCTCGATGACCCACGGCGAAGCGGCCCACGAACGCGGCACTCATAACATGTTCACCGGTTACCGCCCGAGCCCGGCGTTGACCTACCCGAGCATGGGCAGCGTGGTGAGCCACGAGTACGGCCCGCGGAACAATCTGCCTCCGTACGTCTGCGTGCCGAACGTGCCGAACGAGTTCGCCAGCAACGGTTACCTCAGTTCGTCGTTCGCCCCGTTCAGCCTGGGGGCCGATCCGGCGTCCGGCGGTTTCAAGGTTCAAGACTTGAACATGCCCAACGGCGTGAACGAACAGCGGTTCGCCCGTCGCCGTTCGGCCCTCGAGGCCGTCAACGACTATTTCGCCAAACGCGACAAGTCGGACAACGTCGGCGCGATGAACACGTTCTATGAACGCGCTTACAACCTGATCAGCTCGCCTTCCGCCCGCGAAGCGTTCAACATCGACGCCGAACCGGCCGCGGTCCGCGATTCCTACGGCCGCAACACGGCTGGCCAACGTTTGCTGATGGCCCGTCGTTTGGTGGCCGCTGGCGTGCGTTTCGTGTCGCTGACGTACGGTGGTTGGGATATGCACGCCGGTATCACGGCTGGCATGCGGGGTCAGATGCCGGCTCTCGATCAAGGACTAGCGGCGTTGATCCGCGACCTTGACCAGGCCGGGTTGCTGAAGAGCACCCTGATCATGGTTTCGAGCGAATTCGGACGTACGCCGAAAATCAATCCGACCGCCGGCCGCGACCACTGGCCGAAGGTGTTCAGCGTGATGCTCGCCGGTGGCGGTATCAAGGGCGGATTGATCTACGGTTCGTCCAACGCCACCGCGTCGGAACCGGAACAAGATCCGGTCGAACCGGGCGATCTCGCGACCACGATCTACCACCAGCTCGGCATCGTCGCCGACAAGGAGCTGATGGCTCCGGGCGATCGACCGATCGAAATCATCGACGGCGGCAAGCTGATCAAGGAACTGATCGCTTAGTCGACGTGTTCAACGACCGATCGGTGAGCGGCCCCGTCCGCTCGCCGACCGGTCACACCCACTCGCTTTCCCATGGTTACGGATAGGCCCGGGAAAGTTTTTGCCGCGTCCTGCCTGCCAGCTGGCTGGGCGGTGACGTGGCTGTACGACTTCGTGCCCACCCGTTGGCCCTTCTTGAGCCGACCTATCCCTTTCGAGGCTTCGCTATGCGCAGTGTCGCATCCGCATCTTGGGTCGCTAGCTTTTGGCGTGTCGCCGCGGCGACCGTAACGCGTCTTGACGCCGTTTTTCACGGGTCGTCTCAGGTCTGCCGGATTCTCGCGGGACTCGCTGTGATCCTGGCGGGAGTCGCGTCAAGCCAAGCCGTGGAACCTTCGCTGGGCTCGATCGCTCCGCCGGGGATTCAGCGTGGAGCGGAGACGGAAGTGGTTTACTCCGGCGGCCGATTGGGCGACGCACAGGAACTGCTGTTCTATTCGCCGGGCCTCGAAGTGAAGAAGCTCGAACCAGTGAACGATGGGTCGTTCAAGGCACTGTTGGCGGTGGCTCCCGATTGCCGCATGGGCATTCACGCTGTCCGCGTTCGCACCGCGACCGGACTCAGTAATCTGATGACCTTCACCGTGGGACCGTTGCCCGAGGTGAAGGAGGTCGAGCCAAACAGCGAATTCCAACAGCCGCAAGCCGTGCCGCTGAACGTGACCGTGACCGGCGTGGTGCTCAATGAGGACGTGGATCATTACGTTGTGGACGCGAAGAAGGGTGATCGGATCAGCGCCGAATTAGAAGGCCTGCGTCTCGGAAGGGCGTTCTTCGATCCCTATTTGGCGATTCTGAACTCTGATCGCTTTGAATTGGCTCGCAGCGATGACGCCGCGTTGCTCAACCAAGACTGCCTGTGCTCAGTGGTGGCTCCCGCCGATGGCAAGTACATCGTTCAGGTTCGAGAGAGCTCGTACGGCGGCGATGGCAATTCCATCTACCGCCTGCATATCGGCACGTTCCCGCGACCGACGGCCGTATATCCGGCGGGTGGAAAGCCGGGCGAATCGCTCACGGTGAAATGGATCGGCGATTCGGCTGGTGAGTTCACGTCGCAGGTGCCGCTTCCGGCCAACGGCACCGCCGACTTTGGGCTCTACGCCCAGGACGCCCGGGGGCTCGCCCCGTCGCCGAACATGGTGCGCGTGATCGATCTGAATAACGTATTGGAAGTTGAACCGAACGACGCCCTCGCTCAAGCGACCGTTGGCGGTGCGGCTCCCTGTGCTCTGAACGGAATTATCGAACGCCCTGGCGACGTCGACTTCTTCAAGTTTACGGCGAAGGCGGGGCAGCAATTCGACGTCCGCGTTTATTCGCGGTCGGTGATCCGCTCGCCTCTCGATTCAGTGCTGACGATCACCAACGCCCAGGGCGGTGGTATCGCCTCGAACGATGATTCGGGCGGTCCGGACAGCTATGTGCGGTTCAACGTGCCAGCCGACGGCGAGTTCGGCGTGATCATCCAGGACCATTTGCGGCAGGGTGGTCCGAACTACGTGTACCGCATCGAATTGACGCCTGTTGTGGCCAGCGTCTCGACGTTCTTGCCGGAACGTCAGCAGTACATTCCAACGACCCTTGTCGTGCCGAAGAACAACCGGACGGCCTTGATCGTTGGCGCCAACCGCGCGAACTGGGGTGGGGACACAAACCTCGAGTTCCGTGACTTGCCCGCCGGCTTGACCCCGCAAATCGTGCCGATGCCGGGCAACCGCACCGACACTCTGGTCCTTTTCAACGCGGCCGCCGACGCGGCGGTTGACGGCACGCTTGCCGATGTGGTGGCCCGGCCGGCCGACCCCAACCTCAAGTTCGAGGGGCGTTTGACGCAGCGGACCATGTTGGTCCGGGGCCAGAACAATACCGAGGTTTGGGGCCACGCCGCGAATCGCATGGCGGTGTGCGTTTCGAACGAAGTCCCGTTCAAAATCGACGTCGTGCAGCCTAAGGCTCCGCTCGTCCGAAACGGTTCTATGGACTTGAAAGTGGTCGCCACCCGGGCCGCCGACTTCAAGGCT
>JBJTOW010000894.1:0-21485 GCA_046074805.1 Planctomycetota bacterium
GGTCGCCGGCGCCGGGCGATCCTTCCGCCACAGCCAACGCAGGGCATCGGGGAATAGGCTGCCGCCATGCTGCGAGTTATGCGCATAACCTTCGGCGTAGTCAAAGCGGACGTCGTAGCCCATATACCGCAAGGCGCGGTGCATCTCTTGGTTGGCCAGCGGCCAGTTTCCGAATTTGTTGTCCAAATCGCCACTGGTATCCTCCAGATAAATACGAAGCGGCTGCCTTTCGGTCTTGCGAATCAGCGACGGATAAATGTCGCCGCCCCGAAGATTGACGAATGAACCGATCGTGGAGAGCACTTTGCGGAATTGGTCAGGACGTTCCCAAGCGACGGTGAACGAGCAGATCCCGCCGCTCGACGCGCCGCAGATCGCGCGTTGCTCGGGGTCATCGCTGATCGACCAACGCTGTTTGAGCTCGGGGATGATTTCCTCGACAAGGAAACGCGCGTAGCAATCGCCCAGCGAGTCGTACTCGAGGCTGCGGTTGCTTGCCCGCCACTTCGCATCGCGGTAGGCGTCGCCTTGGTTGGCGTCATGGCCCGGATTGATGAACACGGCGATCGTGACCGGCATTTCGCCGCGTTGAATGAGATTGTCGAACACGGTGGGAACACGCCAGTTGCCTTTAAGAGACAGGTAATCGTGGCCGTCTTGAAACACCATGAGCGACGCTGGCGACTCGGCTCGGTACTGGGCGGGGACATACACCGACCAGTCGCGGACCGTGCCTCCGAACACCTTGGACTTCCACGCGGGCATGGCGATCACTTCCCCGCGGGGCGTTCCCTCTTGGGGTTCGTGGTCGGGCGACGCCTTGAAACCTTGAGCATGGGCGGATTTCGTCAAAAGCCCATAACCGAGCCCCGTCATTGGCTCGGAACCGCTGGGCGCCAAGCCAACCAAAGATGCCGCGATGAGCAAGGCGAGGGCGATGCGTGAGGCTGAGCGATCCGTCTCTTTGAAGCGATTCCGCATGTTGTTTTCCAGCACGAAAAATCCCCGCATGTCAGCCTCGATCGCCGCCTGCGCGGAAACCAACTGGAAATGAATCGCGGCCGGCGATCCATTTAGTCCGCCACCTTGGCGGGCCGACCGATACTCTGGACTTTCCCGCCGCGCGACGCAAGGGGCGAGGCCACTTCGCCCAGGCGGCGTTTTTTTTGAAAAAACGCCCTGTAACGCCCGTTTCGCGAGCCGTTTCGCGATCTATGGAATGGAGTGTTCGTGTGGTAATGTGTCGCGCGGCAGCGAGCGTCAGGAACTCCGTTCGCGCGACGCCCGCCATGGCAGGAGGTCGGCATGTCGCTTTCGTTCGGCAAAACGCCCGCGCAGTTGCTTTCCACGCCCGTCCATGCCTTGCGTGGCGTGCGGCGGAACATCGCGCCGCTCCTCGCGAAACTCGGCCTACGAACTGTTCGCGACCTGTTGTTCTTCTTTCCCCGCGGCTACGAGGACATGAGCGAAGTGCGGTCGCTCGCGACGCTCATGGAAGGGGTGCCGACGAGTGTCGTTGGGACAGTGGCCGAAGTCGAATTGCGAGGCACAGGGACGGGCAAGACGATCCTCGGCGTGCTGCTGCGCGATGAACACACCCACTTGCGGGCGGTCTACTTCAACCAGCCGTTTCAACAGAGGCACTTCATTCGCGGCAATCGAGTGATGTTGTCGGGCGTCCCGAGGCGCCATGGAATGGTATGGGAAATGTCGCATCCGCATGTCACGCCGCTGGCCGCGATCGAACGGCCGGAAACCGGCCAGATTTGGCCGGTCTACGGATTGACGGAAGGTTTGACGCAGCCAGCGATGCGTCAAATCGTTCGCGGCGCACTCGACACCTACGCGCCGCTGCTGGAAGAGACACTGCCCGAAGAACTGCTTGATCGCGAGCGACTCTGGCCGATTCACGCCGCATTGCCGCAGCTCCACCAACCCTCGTCGCGGGACAGCCTAGAGACCGCTCGGCGGCGGTTCATCTTCCAAGAGTTGCTCGTAATGCAGTTGGCCTTGGCGATGCGTCGGGAGCGGACTGGACGGGCGGCTCGCGCCGTCGCGTTGCCGCTGACCGATCGCATCGCCGCGCGGATCGCCGATGTGCTGGCCCACACTCCCACACCCGACCAAGACCAGGCGATTCGCGAGATCGCCGCCGATCTGGCTCGTGATCGCCCCATGAATCGGCTGCTGCAAGGCGATGTTGGCACCGGCAAAACGCTGGTCGCCCAGTACGCGCTGCTGCTCGCCGTCGCTCACGGCTATCAAGCCGCGTTGATGGCCCCGACCGAGGTTCTCGCCCGCCAACACGCTCGAACCCTGTCCGCCAGTCTCGCCAGCAGCCGAGTGCGAATCGGGCTGTTGACCGGCTCGCTGACCGCAGGCCAACGCCGCGATCTGCTCACGCGGATCCAGGCGGGCGAAGTCGATTTGATCGTTGGAACCCATGCGGTGGTCCACGCGATCGAACGCGCCGAGGCGACCTTCGCGCGTTTGGGATTGGTGGTCATCGACGAGCAGCACAAGTTCGGAGTGCGCCAGCGGGCATTGCTGAAACAGGCGGGAATAGCGCCGCACTATTTGGTGATGACGGCCACGCCGATCCCTCGGACGATGGCCATGTCGCTCTACGGCGACCTCGATGTGTCTGTCCTTCGCCAGCCACCTCCGGGCCGTCAAAACGTCCACACGTACCATGTCGAAGCGTCGCATCGGGAGCGGTGGTGGGAATTCCTTCGAAAAAAGCTCAAAGAGGGCCGTCAAGCCTACGTGATCGCCCCCCGCGTCGATGAGGAGGCGGAAGAGGAACCCGCAACGCCTGTTGGTTTTGACCTATCCCCAACCGCTGCCCCACACGCGGAGATTCCGTCCGTCGCGGATGCCGCCATGTCGACCATCGAGTTGGCGGATGCATTGGCGACTGGCGTCACAAACAACGCCTCGGCAGTCCTGGCGACAGCGAAGGCCAGCGATGAGTCGGCCAGCACGAAACGCGGTTTGGCGAGCGTCAAACGGCTCTACGAGGAATTATCCCAGGGACCGCTAGCCGGGTTCACTTTGGACTTGGTCCATGGCAGGTTAACGGCGGCGGAAAAGGACGCCGCCATGGAGCGGTTCCGAGCGGGCTCGACGCAAGTGCTGGTCGCGACATCAGTCGTCGAGGTGGGGGTCGATGTCGCGAATGCCACACTGATGGTAATTGAGGATGGAAATCAGTTTGGGTTGTCGCAACTGCATCAGTTGCGGGGACGCGTGAGCCGTGGTCGGCATCCAGGTTACGTGGCGGTGTTCGCCGACGCGAAGTCGGCTGAAGCGCGGCGTCGCTTGTCGGCGTTATGCGCGACGCGGGATGGTTTTGAACTGGCGGAAATCGACTTTCAATTGCGTGGGCCGGGCGACTTGTTTGGGACACGACAGCATGGCCTGCCCCCGCTGCGGATCGCCGACTTTCAGCGGGACGGGGCCGTGATGGTGGAGGCCCGCGAGGCGGCTCGGCGGTTAGTAGATGCCGACCCCGATTTGGCCGCCCCGGAGTTCGCGCGGCTCCAGCGCATGGTTCTTCTCCGCTATGGTCGGGCTCTGGAACTTGGAGATGTCGGCTGAAAGCCCGGCCCCTCGCTGTGACGCGTCAGTCGCTGACTCTTTCAGATAACGCGGTTCTCTTGGTTAGCGATCCTGTGCGGAGTACTTCCAGGTTTGATGAGGCGGGAAGATCGACGGACTGGATGTGCGACGCACGCCAAGAGTGAAGAGTTGACTTGGTTCTAGTCGCTTTCCATGACGATCCGAACCTCTTTGGTGGAGGTGGCGAGGTTGGCCAGCACGATCAATGCCGCGATCGCGACCACCGCGAACGGCACAATTGGCTCAAACGCCAGGAGATCACCATCTGCCGCCCGTTCGAGCGTCCAGACCCAGTTCGAAGCTTGGAGCGGCGAATATTCGATGTAGTTGCTCGACGCCAAGGCCACCTCGACCGCGAGCGGAAACGCGATTCCCATGATCGCAAAGAGCACCAACAACAACAGCGCTAATTCTCCTGGAACTCGCCAGTAGCGGCGAAACGCGATCCATGCTAAGCGAGCCAATCCGAGATATCCGAGTCCGTATCCCAAGATCAGAGCCGCGAAAGCGGTGAAATTGCTGTTAATCGCCGCGCCGCGGGCCTGCCCCGCCAATTGCAACCCCACGGACATCGCCGTGACCGCCGATAGCGTTGCCGCCGTGAAGAGAAATCCCGTTCCCGAGCCTGGATTCAACAGGGTGAACAGAATGCGGCTGAACACGGAGCGGGGAAGTTCCCGGCGCACACGCGGCGAGAGCGTGGGCGACTCGCCGATCAACCAGCCACCAATGAATACCGCGTAAAGACCGGCGATGGACTGCAACACGAAAAGAAAGTCGCTTTCTTTGGTGACCCAGTAACCGTACCCCATCCAGCCAACCCACATCGCGAATTGCGCGATCACGGTAACTCGTTGCCGTGTCGAGCGATTGTCGCTGGCGAAGGTGATCCGCGATGCGGCCGTTTGGATCATGAGCACTCCGAACGAGACAGCGCCGCAGGCGAGCGCCGTATGCACGGCCCATTCGCGGTCAAAGGCGGGATCAAACCCGAACAGTTGCTGGTAAACGGCCTGGGAAGCGAAAACTCCCCAGGTGAACAACGCGAGAAAGAGACCCGCGATCAACACGATCGACAACAGGACCTGCCAGTGGCGGGCGCGCGAAAGCGTCGCCAACAGCAAACCGGCGATCGCCAGCAGGATACTCAATACCACGGTGTAATACAGAACAAACGCGATCATCGCGATGTCCACGCCCCGAAGCAGATACGTGAAGGAGATTCCCGGGGCGAGAGCCGACGTGTAAAGCAAGATCTGCAACACAGCGCTGGCCAGTTTGCCTGTCACAATCATGCGAGCGTTCAACGCGGTGATCGCCATCAGTTCAAACGTTCCGTCCTCGCGTTCCGCCGCCAGGGATCGGAAAGCGGAGAAGGGAACGATCAGCATCAACGGAACGAGCAGCACCCAAAGATAGCCGACTAGCAGGTTCGGACCGCCGCCGTTGTAGGCGATCTCCGGCATGCCGGACAAAATGGCCAGGAAAGACCAACCCCAAGCGCCCACAAGCAACAACATGAACGTGGTGACAAAATGGTGGCTCTTGAGCGACTGCCGGGCCTCTTTGATCAAGATCGGATTGATCCGTTCGCCTGCCCATTCGGTCCATCGGTCCAAGACCGCCACCCAAGTCGGCGCGAGGGCCGATGTCCTGGAGGGTTCCGTCGCCACCGGGGCGATCGTGGTCATCAGCGGGGCCGACGATGATTGATCCGACATCTGTTTAGCTCGCCAACAAGCCGACTAACGCCGCCGCCCAATGAAGTAGAGCGGCAAACCACAGGCGACCGGCAAAAGGCCTAAAAGTGAGAGGTATTCGGCATAAGCCACGCTCGCGTAGAGCATGTAGCCGCTGGTCGCGCAAAACAACAACGGCGTCAATGGGTAGAGCGGCACTTTGAACGGCCGTGGAATCCCGGGATCGCGGAAACGCAGCACAACCAGCGACAATCCGGTCAACAGGAAGAACGCCCAAAACACCGGCGCGGTCGCCGCGACCAAAGTTCCGAAGCCGCCGCCAAAGTAGCTCCATTTGAGCGGCTCGTCGCTCAATCGACTGGTTTTCAACAACCCGTCCACAGCGGTTCGGCCTGTTTCCGTTCCCACCAGGGCGGACATCGCTATCGCCACGATTCCCGACGTGAGGAGCGACCATACGGGCGTGTTAAGGCGTGGATCCCAGCGTTTCAGGAACGTGAACAACGCATGATCATTCCCCATCGAGGCGTAAACCCGGGAGCCGGTGACGAGCAATCCGTTCATGGCTCCCAGGGCGGAGATCATCACCAGAGCGCTGATCGCTCGTCCGCCCCAATCGCCCAGCGAGCGACTGGCAAGCTCCGCCGCCGGCGCCCAGGAACTCCGCGCTCCATCAAAGCCCAAAGCCCACCAGTAGGCGAGGTTGATCATCAGGTAAACGAGCAGAATCAACGCCGTCCCGCCGAGCAATACTCGGGGGATGTTGCGTTCCCGGTCCCGCACCTCCGCCGCGACGAACGCGGCGTCGTTCCAACCGCCGTAGGTGTAAAGCACAAAGACCATTGCCAAGCCGAATTTCGAGATGACCGTTGAAAGTTCGAGTTCCGCTCCGTCAAGTGGTTTTGTCGGCAGCAGCGGTCCCTCGCGGTTGGCGAAGAACGCCAGGACAACAATGGCCGTCAAGCCGACCACTTTGATCACCGTCAGCAAGTTTTGCAGCGTGCGGCCGACGTGGGCGCCGAAGATGTTCGCCAAGGTCAACACACCGATCGCGATTGCCGCAATCGAGGCCGTGCCGATGGCCGCTTTGTCTCCGAGAAACGCCGAGGCGTAATCGGCGAAGGCGAACGCCATCGTGCCGATGCTTCCCGTAAGCGTGGCGGCCAACTGGGCCCAGCCAAACAGGAAGGCGACCAAGCCGCCAAACGCCCGTTTAAGGTAGGCGTAGTCGCCGCCCACAAACGGATACGCAGTCGCCAACTCGGCGTAACACAAAGCGCCGATAAACGACAGCACGCCGCCCGCGACCCAGGCGGCGAGCAATGTCCAAGGGCCCGAAACATTGCTGAAGATCAAAGCCGTCGATTTGAAGATCGAAGTTCCGACGACGATGCTGACGATGATGCTGATCCCGTCCCAGGGGCTCAAGTGCTGCTTATGCTCGGTAGGCGGCTCAAAAGATTCCCGTGTCATGTGGGCTCCTAGGTGTCGCAGCGATGGCCGCGGACACTCGGGCCGCGTGCACAGCGATTACTCGGCGCTTGCATGTTCCACGCGGCGTTCGCGTTGAACGCAGTTCGTTTCGTGCGAACTCGCCGTGCTAGCGGTAGACCGCGCAGCTGATGAGTGTGTCCTTTAACGCCTGGATCGTCTCGTCCGTTGTTTTGAAACCTCGGACATACAGCATCTTCAGCGTTGGGGCCCCGGACAGCAAAGCAAGGTGCTTCTCATCCACCGGATTATCGCTGATGTTGAGCACCCGCAGCTTTTCCAGCGGGCGCAAGTGCTCCAAACCTGGACCTTTCATCCCCGTCCGGTTCAATGTCGCCACTTCGAGATTCGGGAACTGACCGCACGACGCCAACTGCTCATCGGTCACCGAGCAAAACGCCAGATTGAGCGTTCGCAACTCGCTTAGCCCCTTCAACTTGGCGATTCCCGCGCCGCTCACCCGGGTACGCTCGAGAACAAGCACAACGAGGTTTTCCAGACCGGAGAGCGATTCAAGTTTCGCGTCGGAAATCTCGGTTCGATCGAGGTACAGGAACTCCAGCGTCTTGAGCCCCGAAAGCTCGCCGATACCGGCATCGGTGATCGCGGTTCCGCCAAGTTGCAAGACATTGAGTTTGGGAAAATGGCGAAGCCAAGATAAAGCGGTATCTGTCAGTCCCGTGTTTGTCGCATCAACCACCAGCACGTGGTTTTCGTCGTCCTTTTCAACGGTCGCGCCAAACTTTGCCAACGCGTCGGCCGCCGATGCCTCATCCGTGACGTTTGGCAACTCGCCCAATTCCACGGCGACGCGACGGATTTCCATTTTGTGGACCCAGCCTTCGCGCGTCTCGCCCTCGACGACCGCCTTACCGCCAATCCATGGATCACGCACCTCAGTGATCGTGATCTCAGCGCCGCGTTTGAGCGTGGCGACCGCCCGATTCTTGTAACCCAACTCGACATCGTCCTGCGCGGTTACGACATGGTCGCCCGCCTTGAAGTCCGCTGCAAGGACATCCGCCGTAGTGGTCAAGATGCTGGCGAAGGCGGCCATCAGGAAGCCAGCCGGTCCCCATGTTGAGAGGATCATTCGCCGCCCGACGACGCGCCGCGAATCGACGCCGTTTCGATGGCCATTCCAAGTTACCTCGGACCGCATAGTGCAACTCCCAAACACTTGTCTTCCATGAGTTTGGCTACAAACGACGGCGCACATCTTACGAATCGGGCGAGCGGACCGCCAGTCTACCCAGGGCGTCGCTCCACGGCTGCGCCGTATCGCCGTGCCCTGGGCTAGCTGACGCTGCCCCTTCGGGGCGGAGACGGCCTCGTCGCAGGCTCTTTTCGAAGTTGCACCGTCACAATTCGTACGACGGACTTCCCAGTCCGTCGAGGAAGTGGGAAGTGCGTGACGGGCGACAAAACCCACACCTACCATCAACGCGGCCGTTCATCCGAATAATTGGGACGATAGGCGGGCCGTTATCGTTCATGCGGCGGCACAGTTTCCGACCAATCGACCTAAAGCTTGTGCATGCGTTCCCACCCACGACCTTCCCGCAAGGCGACGAACAGTGCGGAGGCGATCAGATCAGCGGTCGCTCCGGGGTTGCGTCGATGGCCGTCGGCCCTGAGCCAGAAATCGAAGTCTCCCAACGCTTGATGGTACCGTTCGCTGCCCGCCGGGCCAGCCCGCAAGACGGCGGCCGCGAACTCCCGGACACGTTCCCCCATCTCCTCGCCGCACTTGCGAACGATGAGCGTATCCAGGTGCTCGCTCAAGAAACACACCTGCGTATGGATGATGGCGTCGATGAGCGACATCCCGGCGTCAACGTCCGCCTGCAACATCGGCAAGAGGTGTTCCAGCACCAGCCGGAACCGCTCGTCGTATTGACGAGCTACCAAGTCGCGGCCCGCCGCCGCGCGCATGGCGTCGAGCAGGCGGGGCGGCACTTCGTCCGAGAGCACATCCATCGACGCGGCGTTTCCCAAGCCGCCGGGGTTGGCAATCCGAATCGCCTCGTAAACGTGGCGGCTATCGTCGGCGTTGAGCGTTTCGAGGACTCGTGCGACTCCCACGCCGATTGGCTCGGAGCGGGGCACCGCCGCCAGCGGCGCCAGCAACAGACAAATCCCGAGATTCGTGTTGGTTTTCACCCAGGCTTTCGTCGCTCGCACCGCCTCCAAACACGCGGCTCCCACGCCGATTCGCGGGGCCGATTCCATGGCGGGCGCGATGGCCACCGCGCTGACGACAAAATCCGTGAAGCTCAAGTCCTCGAAGTCGGCCCCGCGATGCACGTTGCCCACTTTCGGCGCGGTCGCCTCCAAAAGGCAAGCAAGCGTCGCGCACTGACCGATCGATAGCGGCGGCGACGAGCTTTCAGCGGTGGCGTTGATGGGCGAGTGAGACATCCGCGTGAGTGATAAAGGTGTCAGGGCAGGGGAGAGCAACGATGGAATGCGGACAGGCTAGAGAGGATTGGTGAGACAGTAGGCGAGAGTGTGAATCAACCGGCGATCCGGGCGGGAGCGGTGAAATGGTAGAGGAACACAGCCGACGCCACGCCAACGTTAAGAGAGTCTGTGCCGCGACGCATCGGCAAGGTGACTCGGCGTCGACATTGGGCCGCGATCCGATCGCCGACCCCATGGGCTTCGTTTCCGAACACCAGTCCGAAGCGGCGTGGTCGCATGGCGTCGTACAGCGGCTCGGCGGACGGATCTAGCACGGTCGCGGCTAGCTCAAAGCCGTGCTCATCCGCTAGCCTCGCGACGTCCTCCCCGAGGTCTTCGGATTGGCGAAGGGGCAACGTGAACACGGTTCCCATCGAAGTTCGCAGGACCCGACGGGAGAACGGGTCCGCGCACGAGCGGCTCAGTAGCACCATATCCACGCCAAACGCCGCGCTGTTGCGCAGCACGCAACCGAGATTTTCCGGATCTTGAATGTCCGACGCGATCACCGCTGTCGCCATCGGAACGGACTCGGTGACTCCCGTCGCGGGGCCGGTCAAAGCGGAGGACGTCGCCGCGGCCGCCGAGTTTGCGGCAATGCGCGGATCAACCAGCGACGCCAGCGAAGGCGTCGTGGGACGCCGTCCACAGGCCAGAATGCCGCGATGGAACTTAAATCCGACCAGCGGGTTCACCAGCGCGCGCGGCACTGTGAACACCCGCAGCCCTTCCGGCAATCGCGGCAGAAAGTGGTCGAGACATTGTTCGTCGATGAGCACCGATTCGATCGCCAGCCCGCTTCGCAACAGGCGATCGACAACCAGCGTTCCCTCCGCGATGAACAGTCCAGACGGACGCGCGAGATTGG
This sequence comes from Planctomycetota bacterium, assembly GCA_046074805.1. Classification (GTDB taxonomy): domain Bacteria; phylum Planctomycetota; class Planctomycetia; order Pirellulales; family Pirellulaceae; genus CAIXSC01. Next base: position 10,144 of record JBJTOW010000894.1, read on the forward strand.
CACGCGGCAAGTCGCGGTAAACGGCGATCCGCGGATCGTCGATCGAGGCGACGTGTTCCATCGCCTTACGCCACGATACCTTTGACGACCTCGCCATGGACGTCGGTGAGCCGGAAATCGCGTCCCTGGAATCGGTAGGTCAGCCGCGTGTGGTCGATGCCAAGCAAATGGAGCAGCGTCGCGTTCATATCGTGGATATGGACCGGATCGCGCGTGACGTTGTAGCTGAAATCGTCCGTTTCACCATGCACAACGCCTGGTCGGACACCGCCGCCGGCGAACCACATCGTGAAGTTTCGCGGATGGTGGTCGCGTCCGTAATTGTCTTTGCTCAGCGTGCCCTGGCTGTAAACAGTTCGACCGAATTCGCCGCCCCAAACCACCAAGGTGTCGTCGAGCATGCCGCGTTGCTTGAGGTCTTTGATGAGCGCGGCGGTTGGTTGATCCATCGCTTGGCACAACTGCGGGATTTGTTTGGGCAGGTTGCCGTGATGGTCCCAGCCACGGAGGAACACCTGGGAAAACCGCACGCCGCGTTCGGCCAGTCGCCGCGCCAGCAGGCAGTTGTAGGCGTAGCTTCCGCGTTGTGTCACGTCGGGACCGTACATGTCGAGCACGCTTTTCGGCTCGCTGGAAAAATCAATCAGGTCGGGCACGGACATCTGCATGCGGAATGCCATCTCGTACTGGGCGATTCGCGATTGGATCTCCGGATCGCCCGCTTCCGCGAACTTCGCCTGATTCAGTTCCGCGAGCCCATCGAGCATGTTGCGGCGGGCGTTGCCGGAAACGCCCGGCGGATTGGAAAGATAAAGGACCGGGTCGCCGCTCGACCGCAATGAAACGCCCGCGTGCTGGGTCGGCACGAACCCGGAGCCCCACAGACGCGAGAACAGGGCTTGCGATTGCGAACCGTTGGCCAACCGCGAGGTGAGCACCACATACGCCGGTAAATCCTGGTTTGGGCTGCCGATGCCGTAGGAAAGCCAAGCGCCGAGGCTGGGCCGTCCGGGTATCTGGCTACCCGTTTGAATGTAAGTGATGGCCGGATCGTGATTGATCGCTTCCGTGAAGAGTGACCGGACGATCGCGATATCGTCCACGATCGAAGCCGTGTGCGGCAGCAACTCGCTGAGCCACGCGCCGCTCTTTCCATGCTGGGCGAACTTGAAGAGCGACGGGGCTATCGGGAACCGCGATTGGCCGGAAGTCATCGTGGTGAGCCGCTGTCCCTGCCGCACCGACTCGGGCAAATCCTTATCGTAGAACTCGGCCATCTTCGGCTTGTAGTCGAATAAGTCCATTTGCGACGGCGCATCGGCCATGAACAGCCAAATGATCCGCTTCGCTTTGGCCGGATGATGCAGTTTTGTCAGTGCGCCGAGGCTCTCGGGGAGCGGTCCACTGGGCTTCGCAGCGCTGCCGGATGGGCTTCCAGGGCCGGTGGAGGTTGGAGTCGCGGCCACAGGGACCGCTGGTTCGCCCGCGAATAAAGCCGGGTTGAGCAAACTGCCGAGCGCGGCGGCGCCGAGGCCAGTCGCTGTGCGGCCGAAGAAATAGCGGCGGGTCGCAAGCAGGCGTTGTTCTTGTCGAGGGTCCATCATCGGAATCCTTGTATCGGCATCGAGGCTTAGGGCCCCATTTGATTAGCGGGAAAGCAACCGTGGCTATTCCTTGGTTACGGTTTCGTCGAGATTCAAAAGCAAGTTGGCGACCATCGTGTGCGCGGCCAGATCGGCCGCGTCGAACGCCGGGTCGCGTTTCGCTTCGCCGTAGGCCAACAATTGTTCGGCGGCCCCCTTGTCGGCTTCGAAAAGTTTGCGTTGGGCTTCATAAACCCGTCTCAGCACGGCGGACTCCGCGGCGGTCGGAAGGCGCCCGGTCGCCAATCGGAACCCATAAGCGGCACGGCTATCGAAGTTGTCGCCACCTTCGCGGAATAGCCGTTCAGCCATCTTCCGAGCGGCTTCGACGAACTGCTTGTCGTTCATCAGAACCAGTGCTTGCAGTGGCGTGTTGGTGCGAGCGCGGCGGACCGTGCAGGTCTCGCGGGATGGAGCGTCGAACGTCGCCAGCGATGGCGGCGGCGACGTGCGTTTCCAGAAGGTGTACATGCTGCGGCGATAAAGCGAGTCGCCCGCGTCCTGTTTGAAGACGGACGTGTTGCTGCCAACGAAGCCAACCGCTTCCCAGAGGCCATCGGGCTGGTACGGCTTCACGCTCTTGCCGCCTTGCCGTTCCACGAGTAGTCCGCTGACGGCCAAAGCCGAGTCCCGAAGCACCTCGGCGTCGAGACGGAAACGCGGTCCCCGGGCGAGCAGTTCGTTCGCCGGATCGCGCTGAGCCAACGCGGGCGATACCCGCGAAGTTTGGCGGTAAGTGTGAGACATCATCACCATCTTGAGGAACGATTTAACATTCCAGCCGCCGGCTTGAAATTCAGTGGCCAGCCAATCCAGAAGTTCGGGGTGCGTCGGCGGTTGCCCTTGCGATCCAAAGTCCTCCGCCGTCTTCACGATGCCGGCGCCGAACAGTTGTTGCCAGAGTCGGTTCACGGTCACTCGGGCGGTCAAGGGATGCTCAGGCGACACAAGCCACTGGGCCAGACCGAGACGATTTCGAGGCGCTTCCGGGGCCAGCGGCGGGAGAATCGCGGGCACACCCACGGCCACCTTCTCGCCCCTTTTGTCGTACTGGCCACGCACGAGGATGAACGTGTCGCGGGGTTGCGGCATGTCGGCCATGACCAGCGTTGACGGAATCGAAGCGTCCAAATCATTACGTTGCTTCGTCAACTCGTCGATCCGCTTTCGCAACGGCTCGAATTCAGCTCGGGTCTTGGGATACACGAATTCCAGGAAGTGTTCGCGGAGTCGCTTTTTTTGCTCATCGGAACGCTTTTCGGGATCCGCTTTAACCGCTTCTTGAACCGGGCCCGGCAAGGTCGACTTCGCTTGACCGCGTTCGAACGCCGTCCAAGCGGCGAGCGATTCGAACGATTGTCCGCCTTGCGGCGTGCGGGTCACAATGCCCGCCTTATCCCAATAGACGGTGCCGCCATGTTGGGTGAACGCCCAACCCTGGATTCGAGCCCCTGGGCCAAGCCCCACCTTGGCCGCCTCCACTTCCAAACGCACCCATTCGCCAACCTTCGGCAGCGGCCCAATCAGTTGCCGACTGGCCGTGCCTGTTTGGCCCCATTCGATGAGGTTTTCGCCCCAAACCGCGCGGTGCTCCCAGGCGCCGTCGTTCCATTGCAGCATGATCTCTTTCGGCGGCTCGATTGGGTCGAGGTAGACATAGGCGAACAATTTGTCGCCTTCGCCAACCAACAGCGGCGGGTCGGCTTCCGTAAAGAAATGCTGGCTGAGTCCGCTGGCAGAGCGTTTACTCGATTTCGAGCCGCTCAACACAGGTTGCGGAGCCGCGACAAACTCCCATGGCGTGTCACCCTGTTGCCGCGCCTTGGTGGGCGTGTCGTCGTCGATCCAGACGTGCTCAAACGGCCCGCCCGACGGCTTCGCGGGATCCGCAGTTGGTTCCTGGTAATCCACTTTCGCCAACGCCTCCGAAAACTGGCGTCGCAGATCGGCGACTTGATCATCGAGCGTCTTGAGCTTGGTGGTCTGCTCGTCGCTCGGAATCTTCATGACGGGCGGCGTGAGAAGGTTGTTTCCATCCATCGCCGGGTCGGCGGCGGCGTTGAAAAAGGCGTAGAGCTGGTAGAACTCTTTCTGCGAAATCGGGTCGTACTTGTGATTGTGGCAAACCGAGCAGCCCAGGGTCAGGCCGAGCCACACGGTGCCGATCGCCTCGGTGCGGTCCACGGCGTAGCGGACCAACACCTCGTCATTGATCGAGCCGCACTCGCTCGTCGACACATTGCAACGATTAAAGCCACTCGCCACTTTTTGCGACAGCGTGGCGTTGGGCAGCAGGTCGCCCGCGACCTGCTCGACGGTGAAGCGATCGAACGGCAAGTTGTTGTTGAACGCGTTGATCACCCATTCGCGATAGGGCCACATCGACCGTTCGTTATCGAGATGCAAGCCGTGCGTGTCGCAGTAGCGGACCGCGTCGAGCCAGTACCGGCCCATCTGCTCGCCATAGCGTGGCGACTTCAGAAGTCGATCGAGCAACCGCTCGTAAGCGTCCGGGGCGGCATCGGCGACAAACGAGTCCACTTCGGCGGGCGTGGGCGGAAGTCCGGTCAGGTCGAGCGTGGCGCGGCGGACGAGCGTCACTTTGTCGGCGGCCGGCGACGGCTCGATACCCTCCCGCTCCAGTCTGCTCATCACGAAGCTGTCTATCGGATTCCCGACCAGCGGGGCGTGGCGGGTAGACGGTGTCGCTGGCCGGGACGGCTTCACGAACGACCAGTGATCTTTCCAGTTAGCACCTTGCTCCACCCACGCCTTCAACAGCCCGATTTCGTTGGCGGAAAGCGTCTTGCCCGAATCGGGCGGCGGCATCTGTTTGTCGGGGTCCTTGGACAGGATTCGCGCGACCAACTCGCTTCGACTGGAATCTCCGGGTTGAATGGCCGTCGCGCCGGAATCGAGTTTCGCGGTCGCGGCGTCTCGCTGGTCGAGCCTGAGGCCTCCCTGACGCTGGGCTTCGTCCGGACCATGGCATCGGAAGCAGCGGTCCGAGAGGAGCGGTCGGATTTGCCGGGCGTAATCGATGGAGAGGGGCGCTGCGGAAGTTTGGGGCTGAGCGGCCGCCACCTGCTCCTGCGCGAACACGGGACCGGCGTTCAATCCGGAAGCCAACAATCCACCGATGAGAACTGCCGCCGGCGTTGGGGCAACACTGCCAAGCATTGGGCGAACCATCATCGAGGTTTCCGCAACGAGCCTCGCGGCGCACCGACCGGCAAGCTCGAAAACAAAAGTTGAACGCATGACGCACAGTCCTTACAGGCGGCGGGAGCCAGGGCATGTGGAACGACCGGGCCGGATGGCAGAAGTGGCGAACGGCCTGTCGGGGACGGCCGTCAACGACTCTGGAAGGCATTACAGCAAGCGACCCGGGAAATGTCTAGCGTCTCCCGTTGCGCGAGCAAGTCCCGCCACCTGCCTTTTTCGATCGTGGCCATCGCCATTCGAGTCGGTTCACCCGCCGGGGAGACTTTCGCCTCCAAGCACCAGAATCTAAATTGCTGACCGTCGTCAAGCGATCGGCGACTTGTTGCTTTCACGTCCGCATTGTGCCTTGAGTCATTTTTTTAATCCTTTGGGCCGTCGAGTCTACCGCCGATGAAACGTCGACATTTCTTGCGCCTCGTGGCCGCGGCGGGGACCGGGCCGTCGCTGCTCGAACCGAAATCGTTCGCCCGGGCCCACGCGGTGAACAATTACGCAAGCGTCGCCTTGTCAAAGAAGGCGTTTGGCACCACCGTTTCCATCACAGCGTGCCATGCGGAACGGTCACGGGCCATCGCCGCGATTAAGGCCGCTTTCGATGAGCTCGAACTGGTCGAGCAGTCGATGAGCTTGTACCGTCCGGATAGCCAAGTGTCGCGGCTCAACCACGACGGCGTCGTTGAAGATCCCCATCCGTACTTCTTGGAGGCGTTGCGGTTCGGCCAAAACGTGTCGCGGCGGACACAGGGCGCATTCGACCTCACCGTGCAACCTCTGTGGGACTTGCGGCGACGAGTTCAACGCGAGCAACGGCGGCCAACAGACGCTGAGTTCAACGCCGCCCTCGGCCAAGTCGGTTGGAGTTATCTCGGGTTTTCGCCGACGCGAGTCGCCTTTCAGCGACGCGGAATGGCGGCCACTTTGAACGGCATCGCTCAAGGCCTCGCCGCCGACAAGGCGGCGGCGGCGTTGCTCAGGCACGGGATCGAACATGCTTTGATCGACGCCGGCGAGCTTCACCCGCTGGGCCGTAACGCGGCCGGGTTCGCGACGACGCAAGAGTGGACAGTGGGTATTCAGCATCCGCGGCGCGACGACGCATACGTGGCCATCGCGCGGCTCGCCGGTCGTTGCCTAGCCACTTCCGGCGATTACGCGACCACGTTTAGCGACGATTTCCGCGACCACCATATTATCGACCCGCGGCGCGGTGTTTCACCGACCGAATTGGCCAGCGTTTCTGTGGCCGCGCCGACGGCAATGGCGGCCGACGCGCTGTCCACCGCACTGATGGTGATGGGGGCCGAGCAAGGCGCGGCCCTGATAGGCCGAATGGAGAACGTCGATGCGCTCTTCGTGCGTAAAGATGGACGGACACTCAAGACGGGAGGATTTCCCCTTGAAAGCTGACCACGGCAAGACGGGATACACAATGGCTGACTGGCGGGCAGCTATCCGCCCTCGCAATTTGCTTGGAGCTATCCTCGCCATCATTCTGTCAGGTGTTATCACCGCCCCGGGCGCGATCGCGGACGATGATGTCATCGAATTCCTGGCCGGCAGCAAGATCGAAGGCCGGGTCATCAAGATCGATAAGGATGCGAAGACGGTCGCTTTTGCGGCGAAGTTCGGCGTGGACACGCTGACCCGTGTCTTCCCCTATGGCCGCATTCATGCAGTCACCTACCAGGGCAAACGCTACGTTCTTAATCCACTGCCAGGCCCGGACGGCGGCGCAGCGAAACCGACCAGCGGCACAACGAGTCCTGATGGTAAGCCTCTGGGTAAGGCGGATAGCAAGGCGCCGATCAATTCGGCTGGCAACCCGGTGGACAAGCCGTCCGCGCGTCCTGTTCGTTCGGCCGCGGCAATCAAGACGCTGATCGATGAAGCGGGTCGCACGCCGGCGTCGTGGTTCGAGGAGTCGAAACTGGACTATCCGGCGACACTCGATTTATCCTGGCCGGAAAAGCCGGAAGGAGGTTGGAACAACCAAAAAAATGTCGGCCAGTACTTGTGGGATGTGGTCAATCCCAATCCGAGCCGCTGGGCAAGCGGCGTGCGATTGGTGCAATATCTGCTCGAAAACCACTCTTCCGATCCGAAGCGCCGAAATCGGACTGAAAGAGTGCTAGGTGGAATGTATTTCAACCTTTTTCAAGACTATCCGCGTGCCGCCTATTGGTGGCAGCGGGCCGGCGTAGCCTTGGGAGACCCCGAAAGCGTGCCGCTCGCCGAATGCTACTTTCGGCTTGGCAATAAAAAGATGGCCCAGGAACTGCTGGTTGATCCCGATAGGCCGCGGTCGGACAACCGCATCTACGTGGGGATGGTGAAGCTGTGGGGCGACATGGCCGAGCCTGCCAAAGCGGTGAAATTGGCCGAAATGATTCTCAAGTCGGGCGGCGAACCGCAACTGGCGCACTTGCTGGCTGGCGACGCCTGCCGTCTGGGCGGACAGCACGCGAACGCCATCAAGCATTACCAGAAAGCGATTGACGCGCCTGTCACCGGCAAGGGAAAGGTCGACCAAATGGTGCGTCGCGCCCGCGAGAACCTTGAAGCTGTGAAGTTGTTCGAACTTTCCGATGTCCGCCGCGTCAAAGACGGTAGGCATCGCGCCTCGAGCTTGGGTTACGAAGGGCCCATCGAAGTGGAAGTCGAAGTGCTGTCGGGCCGCATCGAGGCCGTTCGAGTCGTTCGGCACGCGGAAAAGCAGTTCTACTCGGCGCTAACCGATGTGCCTCGGCAGATTATCGACAAACAAGGGGTCAAAGGCGTCGACGCGACAAGCCGCGCGACAATCACCGCCGAAGCCGTGATCAACGCGACCGCGAAGGCGTTGGCGGAAAACGTCCGCTAATGTCCGGCTAAACGCCCGCCCCTCCTATCACTTGGCGCCCAGTCCTCGCCTCCGATCTCCCCATGGCCACCAAGCTAAAAATCGCCCTGTGTTTTGTCGCCATATTCGCTGGAGTATGTCTCGTCGCCTGGCCGCTCGCTCCCGAGGGTTTCTCTATCAGCGACTGGAAAGGAAATCCGACACGGTATCCGACCGGCGACTCGGAAAGTATTGGGAAGGCACTGCATCCCCGCGAAGATGCCTCATCCGGCTCAATCCGCGAGCCGCTCGATCCGACGGTGGGACTTTCCGGCGCGATCGGCGGAGTGCTTATCGCGATTGGACTGGTGGTCCTGGCTACGGCCGCTGGAAAGAAGAGAACGAGCGTGGCGGTTTGGCGGCTGGACCATTATCTGGCTTTCTTCCGGCGCCGGAAACAGGTCGCGGGCGCCTCGGCGGCAACCTCAATAGAGGGACGGATTTCGAGATTTCTGCCAACCAAGTTGTTTTCTGATTCAGTGACCGGTCGTCTCGGTTGGGCGCGCCGAGCTCTGAAGTGGCTCGGGCCGACTTTCGTTTCCGCCCCAGTGCGGCGCGCGGTCCAAGTTTTTTGTTTCGCGGTATTCCTGTGGTTGTTTTTCATCGTCTGCTGGCCCTACTCGGCAGCGCCGCTCACGGAAGGCCCCGCCAGCGTTGGCTGGCGATTGCGGGAAATTGACTCAACTACAGGTTATGTTCTCGTTGAGCATCCAGCGCCGTCGTGGCGACCAGCCGTTCGACAGCGAGTTTTTTTGGGAGACGACCGCGTCGAGGATCCCATCGCTGGTGAATTGGCCTCGTTCTACATAGTGGCGGCGAATTCCGATCGATTGACGCTAGCTCCGGCCATGCGGCTGTCCGAATCACAACTTGACACTCTTCTACTCAATAGTTCCGGTTGGACGATTCGCGAACGATCAGCTTGGCCGTCGCATTACGCCGACAATCTAACGCGTAAAGAAAGCCTTCCGGCGGAATTCTTCCTGGCGATCGACCCGCTCGTCGGCCTTTCGACGGCTGTGGCAACTCGAAGCTGGATTTGGTCTGCGGTGTCGGCGGCGATGATCTTGATAGCGTGTGTGCTAATACCACGGGGTTTTTGTGGTTATTTGTGTCCACTCGGGACATTAATCGACTTATTTGATTGGCTGGTTGGCCGGCGAGTGACTCGGTTTCGGTTGGCGGCGGACGGCTGGTGGGTCCATCTTAAGTATTATGTGCTGCTAGCCGTGATGATCGCGGCGGTGGGTGGCGTGTTGGTTTCGGGTTACGTAGCGGCCATCCCCGTCATCACGCGAGCGATGCTGATGCTGGGAGAACCGCTGCAAATCGCGGCAAGTCGCGGATGGAGGCAGATTCCGGCACCTAACGCGGGCCATGCGGTTTCGCTCGCGCTCTTTGCCGCCGTGCTGTGTTTGGGACTGCTTCGGCCGCGGTTTTGGTGCAAATATGTGTGTCCGAGTGGAGCGGTTTTTTCGCTTGGCAATATTTTTCGGCTCTCGGAACGCAAAGTGGAAGATTCGTGCATACATTGCAAAAAATGCGTTGAGATCTGCCCGTTCGACGCTATCAAGCCGGATTTCACGACCCGCGGCACCGACTGCACGTTGTGCCGAACCTGCGCCGGCGTTTGTCCGACTCAGGCGATCAAATTTGTCGAACGCTGGAACTTGGTGCAACTGAAGGTTCCCAATGACCCGCCTAACCACGAAACGGTATTAGGGCGTCGAGGTTTCGTGTCGTTGGCCGCCGGTTGCGCGGCGTCGCTGGTCAGCGGATCCACGATCGCGGCCGCCACGAAGGTGTTCGGCGCGGGTTTGGCAAGTTCCGATAGGCCATTGCCTGTTCGCCCTCCTGGTAGCGTGCCCGAAGAAGATTTTTTAGGCATGTGTATTCGCTGTGGCGAATGCTTCAAGGCGTGTCCCTACCATGTGATTCAGCCGATGGGTTTCGAGCAAGGCTTGGAGGGACTCTGGACACCCCGGGTTGTCGCGGACGCGGCGGGCTGCGCGCCAAGTTGCAACGCATGCGGGCAAGTCTGCCCGACTGGCGCGATCCGCGCGCTGCCGCTAGAGGAAAAACGCCACGCGCGGATGGGACTCGCAATCGTCAATCCGGCAACCTGCTTGCCACATGCGGATCGCGAGTCGTGCCAATTGTGCGTCGACGAATGCATGGCGGCCGGCTACCGCGCGATCGAGTTCCTCCGGGTTCACACGCGAGTTAACGAAGCCGGCGAACCAATCGAAGGGTCGGGCTTCGCGGCACCAGTGGTTCTCGTCGACAAGTGCGTCGGCTGTGGTCTCTGCCAAATGGTGTGCCACCAATTCAATGTGCGCACCCGACCGTTGCTGGACGAGTCGGCGATCGTGGTGTTCGCCGGACCTGGACGCGAAGATCGATTGCTGACGGGTTCGTACCGCGATCCGCCCCACCAGACGTCGGCAACGCCGCCGGTCCGCTATCCGCCATCGCAATCACATTCGATGCCGTTACGCCAACCACCAGAACGCCAATCGGCGGATGGCGACGACAACCCGTTTGGCTTGTGACGCGGTAGTGTCCTTCCGCTGTGGCCCGATGATGGGCCATCGAAACGCAGGAAACCGCCGGCGTCATTTCCCAATGCAGAACCGGCTAAAGACGACATCGAGGATGTCATCGCTATGCACGGCGCCAGCGACTTGGCCGAGCGCGTCGAGCGCCAATCGCAGTTCGGCCGCGATATATTCGTCGCGTCCATGCGGGCTTTCGCCATAGCCGCCGCCGATTCCCACGAGATCTAGATTCGCGTCGCGATCGCCGACCTCCGCGATGACGCCAAAGTCGCCGCTGTCTTTGACCGTGGTGTTCTCGCTTTTCAAAGCGAACCGCGACGGCGGGGAAGGAGCCGCCGCGACACGGGCGAGCGCGACGGCACGCGACAGAGACTCGGCGGCCCGCCGCAGGCTCTCTCCGCATCGAGCCGCAGTGCCCGCCACCACAGCCGACTCGTTGTCGTTAATCCGCTCCAAACGCTCGGCGATCTTCCGCCGCAACTCCGCAAGTCCACTTTCCGTCCGGCTACTGACCCACACCGCGGAATCGCTGTCGGGTGGAATGGCTTCAAGCAAATCGGATTTGGTCCATACGACCAACCGGGACGGCTCGTCGACTCCGGTGGAAAATGGATCTTCAACAATTCGGGCGCTCGGCCTTTCCGAAGTCGACTCGGTACGTGCGTCGCCATCCGGCTTCACGGCTAAACCAAGAATGGATGTGAAGCTTGAGGCATCCAAGGCGTTGTCCGCCGACCGACAGATCAATCGTAGTTCCGCGCGGTCGCCTTGACGCCGCGTAGCCTGCTGCGCCGCGAATCCGATTGGATCATCCGCGCCAACGGCGTCGAGTCCAGCCGTATCGACGAGTAGACATCGGTGGCCATGGAAGTCGACTTCGCGTTCCAAGTAATCGCGAGTTGTGCCCGGTTGGTCGGCGACCAATGCGGCCGGCGGACCGGGAAGTCCACCGGCCAGTGAGTTCCAAAGGCTGCTTTTCCCGGCATTGGGGAGACCGAGCAAGACAACACGGGGTAGGCTACTGCCCGCCGCTCGGGC
>JBJTOW010000895.1:0-7835 GCA_046074805.1 Planctomycetota bacterium
CGATCGAATCGGCGACGATGGTCGAGACATCGATTGGCGAAACGAAGGTCATTGTGGTCGCCCGCGACTTCATCGATCCCGAGCCGCCCGCGCTTGATCTGACCGCCGGCGACCGCCACACGATTCGCGACAAGCTTTTCCAAGGCGAAGTGGTGGTGGCCAGTGTCCTGGCGACGCGGCTAAAACTGTCGATGGGCGACAATATAGAAATCGCCACCAGCCACGGACCGCGGCGTTTCCACATTTGCGGGATCGCCAACGACTACATGATGGGCGGCTACTCGATCTACATGCATCGTCCGCTCGCCGTCGAAATCCTTGATATCCAAGGCGTGGACGCCTACGCGATCCGGGCTGTTCCGGGGGAACGGGAGAAGGTGCGGGCGGCGCTCTTGCCGATTTGCGATCGACACGGCGTGCTGCTCCATTCGTTGACCGAAGTGGTCGAAAACATCGAGTTCACGATTCGCGGGATCGTTTGGTGTTTATGGGGACTGATCGGTTTAGGCTTTTTGATCGGCGCCTTCGGCGTCGTCAACACGCTGACGATGAATGTGCTCGAACAAACCCGGGAATTAGGGCTGCTGCGGATCGTCGCCATGACACGAACGCAAGTGCGCCGCACCATCATGACCCAAGCCCTGCTGATCGGATTGGTTGGACTGCTGCCAGGCATCGTCGGTGGACTCGTGACGGCCTACGTCATCAATCTGGCGACGATGCCGTCCATCGGGCACCCCGTCGAGTTCGGTTTTCGGCCCGGATTGCTGGCCGCCGCCTTTGCCGGTTCGCTGGCGATCACGCTGGCGGCCGCTTGGTTCCCCGCGCGCCGCGCCGCTCGACTCGACTTGGTGCGGGCCCTGCATTACGAATAAATCGAACGCCGGCAATAGCAACCCGAAGCGCAAGCGAGGGCCGCGATTTGTGACCTCCCGAGTTGTTCCCGCCCTCGCACTCACACTCACTCTGGCTCTCACTCTGGCTCTCACGCTGGCTCTCACGCTGGCTCTCACGCTGGCTCTCGCCCTCGCTTGCGCTTCGGGTTACGATGGTTTGGCTCCGCTCCGTGAGCGGTTACCTTTTTCTTTTAACGCCGCGGAGGTGGCTCGGAATGCTGGTGATTGGACTACTGATCATTTCCAATGTCTTTATGACGTTCGCTTGGTACGGGCATTTGAAGAACCATAAAGACTCGTCGCTCTGGGCGGTCATCTTGATCAGCTGGGGGATCGCGTTCCTTGAGTATTGCTTTCAGGTGCCGGCGAATCGCTGGGGATCCCAGTCGGGATTCTCCACGGCGCAATTGAAGACGATCCAGGAGGTGATCACGCTCACAGTGTTCGTGGCGTTTTCCGTCTGGTTCCTCAACGAGCCGCTCAAGTGGAATTACCTCGTCGGGTTCAGCTTCGTGGCGCTCGGCGCATTGTTCGTCTTCAAACCGTGGTGACGCTGGCCGGCGATTTCTCCGGCCGATGCGCCGTGGGTATACTGTGAGCGGCTTTTCCTGCGGAGTTCCCACCATGCGGCTGAAACTGAAGTGCCTGGCTTGGGCGTTAATCGGCGCGCTGGCCGTTCTATGCATTCCACTCCGCGTGCCGCCGCGTCCCGACACGGCCGCCGCGGCACCGGCCAAGGACACGGGTAAAAACACGAAAGGCGGCGGGAAAGGCAGCGCGAAAGCAAAGTCCAAGGCCAAGGGGACAACGCCCAGCCAATCGCCGGCGTCCAAAGCAGGCGTTGCCGCGAGCGCCAACCGCCAACCGGCGCTGAAAACGGCGGACGATAAGCTGGCCTTGCTGGAAAGGATTCATCGCAGCTTTCCCGCCCGCTACATCACCTCGGGTTTCACGGTCGACGAACTCGATCGGCAGCTCAAGTTCCTGCTCGCGCTGCCTCCCGATCGGCTCGCTCCGCCCGTGGACGACGAGCAGTTCGCGCGGCGCGTGCATCTCGATTTGACCGGTCGATTGCCGACGCCTGAGGCGACTGCGGCGTTTTTGGCGGATACCGATTCGGCCAAACGCGGCAAGCTGGTGGATCGGCTTTTGGAAACCGACGAGTTTTCCCGGCACTGGGCCAAGTACTGGCGGGATGTGGTGTTTCACGACTCCACCGCCAACCGTCGGCGAGTCGATCCGCAGGCACTCGAAAACTGGTTCGCGCAGCAGTTCTCGAAGAAGGTCGGCTGGGACCGGATCGTATGCGAACTGATTTCGGCGACTCCGAAACAGAAGAAGGGGGATCGCAACGAATTCGGCCAGGACTACGGCCCCAATAATTTTGTGCTCGCCTGCAATAACGACCCGGGCGAAATCGCGTCGCAGACGGCGCGGATTTTCATGGGCATTAGTATTCAATGCGCTGAGTGCCACGATCATCCGTTCGACCAATGGAAACGCGAGCAATTCCATGAAATGGCGGCTTTCTTCGCGCCAGGCAAGTACATGATGCCGGACATGGACGAGCCAGCGAAGAAGACCGAAGTCAAAGCCCGGTTTCTGCTCGGTGAAAAGCCTTCGCCCGAACTCAAGCCCGACGCCTTGCGGGTGGCGGTGGCCGCCTATCTGGCTTACAACCCCGACAACTACTGGTTCGCGCGGGCGTTCGTGAACCGGATCTGGAGCGAAATGCTCGGCGATGGCTTCTATCCGGTCGATGGCCTCGGGCCGGACAAGGAGTGCATCCATCCGCAGTTGCTCAACCGCCTCGGCACTGTCTTCCGCTACCAGGATTTCAACATCCGCTGGGTCTTCCGCACGATCGCCAGCTCGCAGGCCTACCAGCGTTCGAGCCGATCGGTCGATGTGAAAAAGGAACTGTTCGCGGCGGTGCGTCCCGCGCGGTTGCGATCGGACCAAGTGGTGAATGTGGTCGAGCATGTGGCGGGCGACGTGGCTCCGAAACTGGAAAAAACGATCGCTGAGACGTTCGCGACCAACCCATCGGCCTCCCAAGAGTCGCTCGAAGGTTCGTTACAGCAATCGCTGCTGTTGATGAATAGCCCGGCGCTCCATGCCGCGTTGAGGAAGAGCCGACTGCGGGTCGAGGCGTCGCAGATCTCGGATCCGGACGAGGCGATAGACCATCTGTACCGGGGAGCGCTCGCGCGGAAACCGACCGCCGACGAGCGTTCACGGGCCCGCCGGTTCATCGTCAGCGTGCCCGATCGCGCGGAGGCGATCGACGATTTACTGTGGACCTTGGTGAATTCCACAGAGTTTATGACGCGGCGATGACCGCCGAGGGTGGCAAGGAAGCCGGAGTTGCGATGCGGGACCCGAGGGAACTCGACTATATCGCGTTCGATCTGGAAACGACGGGCCTGCATCCGGTCGGTTCGCGGATCATCGAGATCGCGGCGATCCGTTTCAACGGGAACGGCGAGGAGTCGGGGCGGTTCGAGCAGTTGATTGATCCGGGCGGTCCCATCCCGCCGCAGGCCACAGGTATCCATGGCATCACGGACGCCGCCGTAGCCGGTAAGCCGGGCATTGAGCGTATTCTCCCCGAGTTCCTCCAGTTCGTGGGCGATGAGCCGGTCGCGATGATCGCGCATAACGCGCCGTTCGATGTTGGATTCGTTTCGTGCGCGCTTGGCCGGTTGCGTCTGCCGCCGCCGCTCCACCCTGTGCTCGACACGTGGCCGCTGGCTCGACGCCGGTTAAGCTTGCCGAACTACAAGTTGGAAACGATCGGCCGGTCGCTGGGATTGATTGACCAGGAGGCGCATCGCGCGCTAGCCGATTCCGAATTGCTGAAAGACGTCTTCTTGCATTTGTTGCATTTGTCGCCACCGTTGGCTACGGAAGACGAACTGTACGCGTTGGCGGGCAAGTTGCGCTTCGAACCGTTGCGGGATCTATTGCAAAAGGCACCTCGCGGTTTCGAGCTATTGTGGCTTGCGGTGACACGACGGCAGACCGTCTCGTTGATTTATCAAGGCGGTAGCCAACCGGGGGTCGCGCGCGAAGTGACGCCGCTAGGCATTGCCCAATCGAGCGGACAGCTCTACCTGACAGCGCTCTGCCATCAAAGCCAAATCGAAAAATCGTTCCGCGTCGACCGGATCGCGTCGTATCGTTTGCTGGACTAAGTACGGCTGACTTCCTGGTCCGTCGCAAGCACTTCGGCGATTGACAAGAAATCCCGTGAGTCAGGCCACGTGGGCCGCCGCAGACTGCAGCGACGGACTAGGAAGCCCGTCGTAAGGCAGAAAGCTGCAACTTCAAGATTTGGGCGTCGGTATACAACAACCGGCGTCCATCCCGTGAACGGTCAACGCCGCCGAATGCCTGTGCGAAACTCACTCGCGCCAGCCGTGCGCGTCGCGGACGGCGATCGATGCTCGCAAAATGTTGTTCCATGTGTCGGCGTGGAACATGACTTCGTTGGGGAACATGCAGCCATCCCAGCAGATATGGCGGATACGGCGGGTCACGTTGCCGTAGCCGTCGCGTGGCCAGAAACCGGCGTGATGGGCGATGTTCAGTTTGCCATTGGGATCATTGGCCAGGCAGTGACGGCCCGTCTTGTCGTGGGTGCCCGAACCTTTCACGGTCGCATCGTTCTGAGCGACGTGGAAGTCGATGGTCCACGGACGCAAAGCGGCCGTCAGCGTTCTCAGCGCGTCGTCCAACGTCGCGGGATCGGCCCATTCGTTCGCCGCAGGCAGAATACGATCCTCCGGAGCGTTGTAGCCAAGCGTATAGAGCAGAGTGTGGGCCATGTCGGCTTGGAAGCCGAGTGTGCCTGGGCGGTCGGCTAACTCGAGCAACTGCACCATTCGGCGCCAGCTGTGCATGCCGCCCCAGCAGATCTCGCCTTCCGCCGCCAACCGCTCGCCGAAGTCGGCTGCCACGTCGCACGCCGCGCGGAAAGTCTCGGCGATTCGCCGCTGGTTTCCTTCGGGATCCGAGTACCAGTCATGAGGCGAACTGGCCGAGTCGATCCGCACGATGCCGTACGGTCGAACGCCCAATTCCCGCAACTTCCGCGCGATCCGACATCCCTTACGCACTTGTTCCACAAACTGCTTCCGCTCGGCTTCCGACCCCATCGCCGAGCCGCCACCGGTCGGTGGCCACACCGGCGCGACAACCGAGCCGATCACCAGTCCGCGATTGGTCACGCGTTCCGCCAGCCGCTTGAGATCGTCGTCGGTCGAGTCGATGCTGACATGCGGGTCGAATAAGAACAGGTCAACCCCGTCAAACTTCACTCCGTCCACCTCGGCGGCGGCGGTCAAATCGAGCATCGTGTCGAGGTCGATGGACGGCTCCGCCCCTGGCGAGCCTTTGCCGACTACGCCCGGCCACGCCGCGTTATGCAACTTTGGAAAATTGTTTCGCGCCATCGTCATAGATCGCCTTCCTTAAGGTGGACTGAGTGGAACGTCTTGCCTGGGAGCCGCCCGACCGTTAGCGGCCTTTCTTATAGTCGCCGACGTTGGGCAGCTTTTTATGCGAATCCGGACCAAAATACCGCAAACCGACGAGCGGTTCGGAGCCGGTGTTTTCAATTTCGACTCCGGCCGTCGCCGCTTCGTGCGAAATGAACACCTCGTCCTCGGTCTCTTGGCCGAAGCGAATCATGGCCGGCGTCTGCAACGGCAGCGACCCGATCCGCCCCTTGCCTTGGACCGTGATCCAACCGCTGGCGCCCGGGTCTTTCAGCACGCACTTGGCGCCCGGTTCGAGCGTCAACTCTTTCGCGCTAAACAACTGTTTTCCGTCCACCAAGCCGTAAACGATCCACTTGTCGGTGTAACCGTCGCCGCTGGCCTTCTTGTCGACGATCGGCTCAAGGTAGTTGTTGTCCTTGAAGTGCGTGTCGACGTTCTTTTCCCAGTCTAGCATGTCGATGATGAAGTCCAGGTCTTGGTGCTTGTCGACCGGCACGTCCTTGACCAGCAGCGACCAGGGCACGTAGCGGCCTTCGACGATCGATTGGAACATTCCGAACACGTCGCTACCCCACTGCGGTTCGTACGTGCACAGCGAACCGGGGGCGTGAAGCACGCCCGGCGGGATCAGCCAGCCCGTTCCGCGTTGCAAACGGTAGGCGCGGGACAGATCCAGAATCCCGTTGTCCCCCTTATCCCAGTTCTGCAAGCAACGGCGAATGTCGTCCTTTGTGGTGCCCGGTTCGAGCCCCATGAACGTGTAGCAGAAATTGTTGTCGACGTTATTGTATTGGGGCGGGAAATAATAGCTCTCCGGCTTTCCTTCCTGGCCCGTCAACTTCGCATGCTCGAAGCTCTGGTGCATGTGATGGGGAATCGGGCCCATGTTATCGAAAAACTTCGAATAGACCGGCCACTTCCCGTACTTCTTGAACATCGACTTGCCGATGAGCCGCGCGCCTGCCTCTTCGACCGCGTCTTTCAACAAGAACTGATGGCCCTCGAACGACGCGAAGCTCAACCCCTCATGCCATACACGGCCTTCGTTTGCCGCTTCCGTTGTGCTCGCGAACCATCGCTCGTCGATACCGCCGCGATTGGCCCCATACGCGTACAGATCGGACGGGTGCAACTTGATCCGGCGTCCCGGATGCAAAAAGCTGCGCGGCACCCAGGTTGGCGCGAGCCGTAATAGGCCGCCGCCCTGATCGAGCGCCTGATCGAGAATCTTGGCGACATTGTCCTTCTTGACGACTTTGGGGGCGATCATGACGCGCGGTCTCTCCAGTGTGCTTGGGCAAGGCTAAACGCCGTCTGATTTTGTATTGGTTTTCTCCGAGTCCCGCAATCCCGCGCCGACGCGGCTTGGCAAGTCCCGACCGGCCCATTCATCGATTCGCGGTAGCCGCCTCCGCTCCGTCCAAGCATACTGGCTGGGATTCGTCAAACCGCGTGAGCAGCCCGCCATGATTCCCGTTCCGCCCACAGCCCCAACGAAGCTTCCCCAAACACCATCCAGCGAGTCGTCACAGCCGCTACCACGGCCGCTACCACAGCCGCTACCACAGCCGTCGCCACAGCCGTCACCGCTGGCATTGCCAGGAACGTCGCCAAGGGAATTGCCAATGACGGCGACGCCGGCTTCGCCAACCGCTTTCGCCTCGCCGAGAGGCGCGTTGGGGCGGCGCAGCCCGACCCGCTGGCAACGCCTGATTCCGCGGTTTTTGGCGCTCCTCGCCGTAGGTTTGTTTTTGAGCGTCATAACTTTACGAGCTCTTAAGGACGACTTATCGACGGATCGCTCGTCAGCGACTCCCCACGTCCCCGATCGCTATCGATCGCAATCGCTCGTGCCTCCCACGGCCGAGTTCGACTCGCGGCCATCCGATGCCGAAGGCATCGGGGGTCCGAATGCCGCCATCGGCAACGACACGCACTCCCCGTCCGCGACCGACACCCGCGAGATGACTCGCGCAACGACTGACGCCACTACCAGCCCAATGACCGCTCCGGCGTATCGCTCACGGATGCTCGGCGCGCTGGGGGCGCTGGTCGACCAGCAGTCCGAAGTTTTTGGCGAGTCCGATAGCGGATTGCGCCGCGAACTGGATGGTGGACTGGCGGCTGCGGACGACATTCTGGCCGACGCGCGTCTCTCCAATCGCCAATCGATCCGGGACGCGAATCGACAAGTGCGGCTCGTCGATCGCTCGCCAGCGCTGTTGATCATTCTCGTTCCCGGCTTGACCCGCGATCTGCTCGGCTGTTACCACGATTCGACCGATTCCGTCGGCCAGTCGCCCGTCATCGATCGGCTCGCCCGCTTGGGGATGCGGAGCGACGGATTCGCGCTCGCCCAGGAAAAACCGGAGACACGTTCCAACGAACGGCCCGAGCGCTCGGTGCCCGCACCGTCGCCATCAGCACCATCGCC
>JBJTOW010000896.1:0-4184 GCA_046074805.1 Planctomycetota bacterium
AGAAACACGCCGAGGACCGGGGCTGGAAAGCCGAAATCCTCGAATCCAGTCTCACCGAGATCGGCGGTTTCAAGGAAATCGTGATCGGCTTCGAGGGCGAAGGCGTCTATCGCGAACTGCAGTACGAGAGCGGCGGCCACCGCGTGCAACGGGTGCCGGAGACCGAGGCCAAGGGACGCATCCACACGTCCGCCGCCACCGTCGCCGTCCTCCCCGAACCCGAAGACGTGGAAATCAACATCAAGCCCGACGACTACCGTAAGGATCTCTACTGCGCAAGCGGTCCGGGTGGCCAGCACGTCAACAAAACCCAATCCGCCGTCCGACTGCTCCACTACGAGACCGGAATCGTCGTCGAAATGCAGGACGAACGCAGCCAACACAAAAACTTCGACAAAGCGCTCCGCGTGCTCAAGTCGCGGGTCTACGAACACTTCCGTCAAAAAGAGCACGACAAGCGGGCCCAGGAACGCAAGACGCTCATCGGCTCCGGAGATCGCAGCCAGCGAATCCGCACCTACAACTTCCCGGAAAACCGCCTGACCGACCACCGCATCGGCCTCACGCTCTATAAGCTCGACCAGATCATCGCGGGCAATTTGCAGCCCGTCACCGACGCGCTCATCGAATACGACCGCAATCAGCAACGCGGCCTCATGGGCGATCTGGAAGGGTAACTCGCAGTCGCTTTGTTTTTGGGCGATACACGGCTTCATGGAGGGGGAAAGATGAGCGTTACGGAAACAGCGGGCTCGGCGTCCCCAAGCACAGCGTCCGGCGAGACTTGGACAATCGGTCGGCTTCTGACCTGGACGGCCGATTACCTGAAGAAACAAGGTTCCGAATCGCCCCGTTTGGACGCCGAAGTCTTGTTGGCGTTCGCCCGGGGGTGCCAACGGATCGAACTGTACACGGCGTTCGGCGACATCGCCGACGACAAGCTGCGCACCCAATTTCGCGACCTCGTGCGCCAGCGAGCGCTCGGCACGCCGGTAGCCTACCTGGTCGGCCGCCGCGAGTTCTACTCGATCAGTTTTCGGGTGACTCCGGCCGTTTTGATTCCACGGCCAGAGACCGAGTTCGTCGTGATCGAAGTGCTCGATCGCGTCAAGGGACTGGGCGACGCGGCCGTCGCGGACATCGGCACGGGAAGCGGCGCGATCGCGGTCAGTGTCGCGAAGCACGCGCCCCGTGCTCGAGTAAAGGCGGTCGACCTCAGTCCCGCCGCGCTCGAGGTGGCCCGTGGAAACATCGTCGAGCAAGGGGTAAGCGACCGCGTGGAGTGCCTACTGGGCGATTTGCTGGAACCGCTGCCGGCAGGAATGCAATTCGACGTGATCGCCAGCAATCCCCCCTACGTCAGCGAGTCCGAATACGCATCGCTGGCCCGAGATGTGAAGGACCACGAGCCACGGATGGCGTTGGTCGGCGGCCCGACAGGCGCGGAAGTGATCGCCCGCCTTGTGTCGGAGGCCGCAGACCGCGTCCGGACGGGTGGCTTTCTAATCGTGGAAATTAGCCCGATGATCCTGGACGCCGTCAAAGAGTTGGCTGCGGCCGACTCGCGGTGGCGGCTCGCGGCTGTCGTGAAAGATCTGGCCGGCCATCCCCGCGTGGTGACGCTGCAACGGGTCTAAGTGGCCTGCCCTTTCGTCGAATGGCAACTTCCAAGCGACGAAGGATTTCCTAGTCCGTCGCAACGCTTGCAGCGTCAGGGACTTGGAAGTTCGTTTTACCGAGTTCTCTACCGCATCCTTGGTAGGAACTAAGCACTTGCCGGGCCGGCCAATCGGCCGGCCCAGAACGATCTCGAATCATTCGCGTGGGCGAATAGCGCCCGTCAAGCCGCTGAAGTCGCAGCGGTCCTCGTCATGCCACAGCGGCAACCCCAGTTCGACTCGACTGCGGAGGATTTCGATTTTTTCCGGCGAGCCAGCAGGCGCGTCGGTCGGTTCGAAATCCGGTCGCTCCACGGGATCAAAATCCTCATCGTGGCCGTACTTCAGAATCGCGTCGAAAACGTTGCGAATGTTACTCATGACTCCTCTTCTTCTTCTCCCTTCTGTTCACTTTCGCTCCGCCATCGCGGATGTCCCGCGAAAACGAAGCCGCCAATAACAAGCCCTATTCGGTCAACTTCACGTTCCAACAACACAGTACGTGAAGATTTCAGCGCCGCTGAACCATCCAGGGGCGATGAACCCCCCGTCGAAACCGCGTCCGCGCCCGCTCAAGACTGGCGACGACAGGCACACCGCACAATCAACCAACGCTTGGTTCACAAGGCTGATAATCGTCGTCGCGTCGCCGTAGGTGGGAATGCCAGCTGTTCGGGAGATGTATTATTTGCCGGAGAATCCGCATGTCAAGTTTTTCGCGGCGTCTTGGCCGATATCGACAGCCGAGGTCGGCTCGAAAATCACAGGCTTTTGAGCGTTAGGCAAGACGAACGGAGCACGCCGTGGTGGGGTTCTAGCCCTGCGGCAGAGTGCGCGACGCGACGTGGACTACGTTCGTCAGAAGGCCAGAGCGGACGTCGCCAACTCCGCTGCAACCGCTGGTCCGCTCACCTGGAGCTCCCAACTTCCGGTTGCGTCCACTCGGGAAATCGCCAGTGGCGATTCGACGGAGCGAAGCTCCAGCGGCACTCGCCGACGTTAGAGCGGCAGACCGATTCACGTTGATCGCGGCTGGCGATCACCAATTGGAAACCAGTCGCGGATTCGTGAACGCCCAGTGGGACGCGGCGAATTAAGGGATGTTTTAGATGCCGTAACGTCGCTTTTAAGGCGTTTTTTCGGCATTGGGAACGATCGTCGGTTGAGTCTCGGTCGCCCTGGGGAATCGCGAACATCAAACTGTCGCTGTCTACCCGACGCCTCTCCAAGGAGCATTGGCAGGGGATGCATGGCCGACATCGACGACGCGAGATGGACACACGCAGCCGCAATCGGCCCGGATATCGGCCGCTTTTCCCGCCCGTCTCCCCTTTCCACGCAGGCGAGAATTGGCTCAAGATATCGCGGCGGCAGACACCAGGGAAAACGTGTGGTGGCTGAATCGTAACCTCCAAGATCGCCTTACGGCATCGCAAGGCAGGCTCCGTTGTCACACTGCGGGGCGGCGATGGTCCGGCCGAGAATTGCCGCGAAAAAACTGAAAAAATTTTTCTCGCTTGGACATTTTCCCCCCGCCATCGCGAAAACGGAACGTTTGGCCCCACGGAACTCTTGGCCCCATGACAACCCAGTGGCATCAAGCCGTGATTCGTTTGGCGCCACGCCGCCGTGGCTTTCATCTAGTCACCGACGAATTGGTGGCTAGCGTCGCCGAGACAATGAGGGGCTTGCGAGTTGGCCTGTTCCACGCCTTCCTGCAACACACCTCGGCGTCGCTGATCATCAACGAGAACGCCGACCCAGATGTGCCGCGGGATTTGGAGATGTCGCTAAGCCGCATCGCGCCGGAATCGTTCCCGTATCGGCACACGGCTGAAGGACCGGACGACATGCCAGCCCATGTGAAGGCCGCGTTGCTTGGGACCTCCGTGAGCGTGCCGATCCAGGACGGCCAACTGATGCTCGGAGTCTGGCAGGGCATCTATCTGTGCGAGCACCGCGACCACGACGGCTCGCGCCGCGTTGTCGTCACGCTGCACGGCGAGTCTCGCTGAACGGCCGGATCGCTGTCGTGGAAGCCGACCGCGCACGAAAAAACTCCGACGGTATCTCCGTCGGAGTTTTTTTCAGCGACCGCGATCAATACGACCACCGAGTTCCAAAGACAGCCCAACTCATGCTGGACCAAAGTGCTTTTTCCGCTTCGACCTACAAGCTAGGAGCCGGCGGAGCCGGAGCAGAAGGTGGTTTTGCTACCCCAGCCGGCGGTTCACCACTGGGCCGCTTTCCTGCCGGGGCCGCACTGGTGGGGCCAGCGGTTGGCATCGGGTCGGGTTTATCGGGCATCGCAGACGAAGAGTCTGGGCCGCCGCAGCCTACACCCGACACAGCAAAAAGTGAAACCGACAACAATCCAAAAATCCAATTTCTCACGATTACCTCGTAACTCGCGGGAATGATCAGGAAGAAAAGCAACAACTCTAAAAACCGGCAGAACTAATTGTTGTCCGAAACGACTTGACCTTCCGCCATACTGGAACGGTATCGCAACGTCAAAGCGGGGAT
>JBJTOW010000897.1:0-3939 GCA_046074805.1 Planctomycetota bacterium
ACGGCTTGGCCGCCGTCCGACTCCTCGACACATCGGCTGCGATCGATGCCGCCCAAGGCGACTTCCCCCGCGCGCTCGAAAAGCTGGATCGAGCGTTGATAAGTTTGAACATCGTCAGTGGGACGGCGACGGACGCCAAGAACGCGGCCGACACCGAAGCGGCCACCACGAACGCGGCCTCCATGGAGACTAACGCCATGAAGGCAATCATCATGGAATCAACTGCCAAAGCGGCGATGGAACTTCGCGTCGAAATCCTCAACCGCCGCACACTTTACCGGGCGCGGCAGCCGTTCATCCGCAACCCACGCTAGCGACGCCACGTTCATTTCGGGCGTTTAGTTTTGCGGCGTTTTTGCAGCATCGGAGCCAACTCGCCGACGAAATCCTGCACGTCGGTGAACTGGCGGTAAACGCTCGCGAATCGCACATAGGCCACTTGGTCCAATTCCACCAAGTGCGCCATGACCAGTTCACCGATCGCGCGCGTCTCCACCTCTTCGTAGAACTGCTGGTGGATCTCCCGCTCGATCTTCGACACCGTGTCCTGGATTTGCTCGTCCTTTAGCGGTCGTTTCCAACATGCGCGTTCGATGCCGGCGCGGATTTTACTGATCTGGAACGGCTCGCGGACGCCATCCTTTTTCACCACCTTCATCGGCGTTTCCACGACCTGCTCAACCGTGCTGAATCGATTGTGGCACACCAAGCAGGACCGGCGACGACGCACAAGCGCTCCGTCATCGCCCGCCCGCGAATCGGTCACACGGTCATGGTCCTTGCCGCACTTGGGACAACGCATGTTCCACCTCCATGAAACGACGTTAGGCAGGAAAATCCTGTGGCTCGTAAACATAGCCGATGATCAAATCGCGGCTAGTCGCCCGCGATGAAAACCGGCCGCAAGTTTCTTTCCGCTATAATCCGTCCGCGTTCGGATCGCTGGTTTAGGGCGAATAGGCAATTGGAATTCGCGGAGGCACCGATGAAGTGTCAAGCTTGCGGCGCGGGAAACTCGGACGAAGCATCGTTTTGTCAAAAGTGCGGAGCCCCGTTGGCCGGCCACCCGCCAGGCGGTCCCGCCAATGCCCGCCACACTGCCGCCGACGGCCTTCGAGCGGCCGCCACCATCGCTGGTAAAGGCTCCGAAGCCGAGGAAAAACTCTGGACCGGCGGTTTCTCCGCCAAAGCGATGCTCGGCACCTGGTTCGCCGCTCTGGCGTTGACGCTAGCGCTGATAGTGCTATCGGTGCTGCTGCCCATTCCCGTATTGCCGTTTGTCGTTGGCGGCGTCGTGTTCCTGCTCTGGATCTACGCCATCGGGGCGTTCGTTGTCCGCCGGCTATCCGTCCACTACACGCTTACCAACCAACGTTTCCTCCATGAATCGGGACTCTTCACACGCACGACCGATCGGATCGAAGTGATCGACATCGATGACGTAACGTTCCGCCAAGGAGTCGTCGAACGCGCGCTCGGCGTCGGCACGATCGAGATCGAATCGAGCGACCGCACGCATCCGCGACTAGTGCTCGCCGGAATCGACAACGTCAAGGTCGTCGCCGGCATGATTGACGATGTTCGCCGCAAGGAACGCCGCCGCCGCGGCATTCACATCGAGCAAGTGTGATCTCGGCGCTGGTCAACGATCAGGAGCGACATGCTATGTTGACCGACGAGTCCCGGAGGCGGGATTTCCCCAGCCTCGCGAACCGCACCTACCTGAATACGGCGGCCGAAGGCATCCCGCCGCCTGCGGTTCGCGACGCGCTCGCCGCCTACTTCGCCGACAAAGAACTGGGCATGGATGGCCGGCCACGGCACCAAGCGCAGTGGCAGGCGGCCCGCGCGTTGGTCGGGGAAATGTATGGACTAAGCGCCGATGAAATCGGCATCTGCTCGTGCGCATCGGAGGCGTTCAATTTGGCGGCCCAGGCGCTGCGACTCCAAAGCGGCGACGAAGTGGTCGTCAACGATCTCGATTTTCCGGCGGGTGTCTCCCGCTGGGTGCAGCCCGATAGTCCCGCCACCGTGCGCGTTTGGCGCCACCGCGACGGCGCTTTGCATGTCGATGACTTGGCGCCGCTGCTCAACAACCGCACGCGATTGGTCACCGCCTCGCTGGTCAGTTTCTACAACGGCTTTCTCCTGCCGCTCCCACCGCTTATCGAAACCGTCCGACGCCAATCGTCCGCGAAACTGATACTGGATGTCACGCAAGCGCTCGGACGGATTCCGCTGACGCTCCAAGGTGTTGATCTGATCGTCAGCAGCACTCACAAGTGGATACTGGCGAGCCATGGCGGCGGGCTGGTCGGCGTCCCGAAAGAACAGGCCGAAACGTGGACGGTTCCGTCCGCCGGCTGGTTCCATTTGCAAGATCCGTTCGGCGCCGATCGCTTCAGCCACGCCGCTCCCAAGCCGGGCGCGGCGAGCTTTATGGTCGGAATGCCCAACTACCCGGCCATCTACGCGATCCGCGCGGCGCTTGATTACCTCCGCGGCGTCGGCGTGGAACGAATTGCCGCCGCCACAAGGCCGCTCGTCGAGCACTGCCGCGAGGAGCTCGCCAAGCTCCCACTTAAACTGATCACGCCCGGCGATTCGGCCAGCTTGGCTGGCATCGTGGCGTTCACGCACCCGGACGCCGCCATGCTCCACCGCGCCCTGCATGACCGTCAAATCCATGTGATGTGCCAAGCCGGCCGCATGCGAATCGCGCTCCACGGTTACAACACCTCCCAAGATGTCGAAACGCTGGTCGCCGCCTTGCGATCAGTGCTCGCAAGATAACCGCCGCCTGCCCGGCCCGCTTCCCAATCAGTACGCTTACCAGCCTGCCCGCTTCCCCCTTTGCCCGCTTGCCCGTTGGAATCGGAATGGGTGAAGACTCGACAAATCGGTGTCGATGGATGCAAAATAGGGGCAATTGCTCGAAGGCAGGCCGCTGCCATGCTTAGATAGTTCTCGAGGGGACGCACGATGAGTCTGAGGGAATTGCGGAATCGACGCGCGTTTTTGGTGGCGTCGACAACCGGAATGGCTGGATTGGCGTTCGGCGCCGCGCAGCCAACGGGCTCATCAGCCGCACCGTGGGCCGGGCCAGCCTCCGCTTCCGCGCAAGATGCGGCCAGAAGCGCGTCAGCGGCCAACGGCAAGGCTGCTCGGACGGGGCCTGGGCGCGCGAAGTCGACCATTCTGTTTTTCCTCAGTGGCGGCGCGTCTCACATCGACATGTGGGACATGAAGCCGCAGGCGCCTGTCGAGTACCGCGGTCCGTTCCAGCCGATTGCCACCTCGGCCCCGGGGGTGACGCTGTGCGAACATCTGCCGCTGCTCGCCAAGCAGGCTCACCGCTTGGCGTTGATCAACAGTGTCAGCGGCAAAGTCAGCACGAACGACCACCACGCGGGTTACTACTATAACCTCACCGGCCATGTGCCTGATCCGACATTTCTGTCGCTAGGAAACAATCGCACGCCCTACGCGGACGACTGGCCGAGCATGGGCGCGGTCGTGGGATCGCGTCGGCCACAAAACCCGCGACTCCCGAATTTCATCACGCTGCCGCAAAAGGAAGGCGCTCCGGCGTACACGCGTCCCGGCCAATTCGCCGCTCGGTTAGGCCTGGAACACGAGCCGCTTTACATCGAAGGCGACTCGAAAGCGCCGCTCAAATTCCATGTTCCCGCATTGCAACTGCGAGCCGACATGCCGGGTGCTCGGCTGACCGAGCGGCACGCGCTCCTGCGCGAACTGGACGCCAATCAGCGCGACTTCGAGGCTTACGCCAGCACTCGCGATTGGACGGCTCAGCAGCAGCGAGCGCTCACGTTGCTTCTGTCGTCCAGCACCACCGAGGCGTTCGATGTGGCCCGCGAGCCGGCCGCTTTGCGGGAACGATATGGGGAAAATGTGAACGGGATGAGCCTCTTGGCG
>JBJTOW010000898.1:0-2981 GCA_046074805.1 Planctomycetota bacterium
GTCCGTAATCCCAAAACCCGTTCAAACCGCCATATATTTCGCTCGATTGAAACAGGAATCCGCGCCGCTTGCAGAGCGCCACCAACTTGTCCATTTCCATGGAACGGCCCTTCGTCGCCAACATTCGAGAGGGGAACTGCCGCCGACAGCGGCCGCCGGTCGCGAAACCGACCGGTTCCGCAAGGTTAAGCGCCCCGTGAAAACCGACCAGTTTACTCTCAAATAGGCCATTTGAGCCATGGCGGCGCGAAACTGGCTGAGGCGACAAACGCACACGGGGTCAGCAGACACCACTCAATCCGCAACTTCCGCGGAATCGCTCCAAGCCAACCCCGTCGCTGCGCCCCTTCGGATCGCGATTGAATAGCGGTAGATGACTCCCAGAGCGGCCGCCGAACTGTGTCCCGAAGAATTCTTGGGGAGTTCGCTCGGAACGACGGCTTTTCCAGAGTTTGGCTCAGAAGGCATTTCGACGGACTTGGAAGTCCGTCGTACCAGTGAGGCGACGGTCCTGGACGACAATCGTCAGCAAACCGACAGTCTGCGACGGACTTGGAAGTCCGTCGTACCAGTCAGGCGGCGGGATCCCGAAGTACGAAGCCGCGACATTGTTACCGCAGCACGCCGCGTTGTTCGAGTAGTTCCACGATTCGTTCAACGCATTCGTCCACGCCCAGCGTCGCGGTTTCCAAGCGGAGGTCTGGCGCCGCAGGCTGTTCGTAAGGTGCCGAGACTCCTGGGAAGAGGGCGATTTCGCCGCTGTCCGCCAGCTTGTAATGGCCATCGGAGTCGCGCTGACGACAAATGTCGACTGGGCAGTCCAAATGCACGACGAGGAACCGTTCGCGACCAACGACATCGGCCGCCTTTTGCCGCACGGCTTCGTCCGGCGCCACGAAGGCGCCGATGACCAGCAACCCGGCGTCGTTCATTAGTTTCGCCACTTCCGCTCCGCGACGCAGATTTTCGCTGCGTTCGTCCGCAGTGAATCCGAGATCCTTGCTGATGCCTCGGCGGAGGTTTTGGCCATCAAGCACGGTTGCCGCGCGGCCCAGATCGAAAAGCCGCCGTTCGAGCGCGTAGGCGATCGTCGTCTTGCCGGCTCCGGTGAGACCGGTGAGCAACACGGTGGCGGGCGATTGTCCGAATCGAGCGGCGCGTTCTTCCAACGTGACACCGCTCCGCTCGGCGTGCAGATGAGCCGTCTGCGGTTCGGCATCCCAGTGGTCGTGCCGGCCATCGGCCGTCGACCGGTCGAGAATCATCCCGGCTCCGACGGTCGCGTTCGTCACGCGGTCGATGACGATGAAGGCGCCCGTCGAGCGGTTACGGCGATAGGCATCGAAAGCGACAGGCTGATTGAGGGTCAGCGAGCAGCGGCCGATTTCGTTCAACCCCAGCGTTGGGGCATCGACGCGATGCAACGAGTTCACGTCGATTTGGTATCGGAGCGTGCTGATCATGCCGGGAGCCGACTTTGTCGCCTGCTTGATCCAGTACGACTTGCCGGGAACCATCGGATCTTCCGACATCCAAACCACCATGGCGTCGAACTTCTGCTCGACTCGAGGGACGTTGCCCGGCCTGACGATCATGTCGCCGCGGCTGATGTCGATCTCGTCTTCCAGGGTCAGCGTCACGGCCTGAGGGGCGAACGCCTCGTCGACCTCGCCGTCATACGTGACGATCGATTTCACGCGGCTCGTTTTGCGCGAAGGCAACGCGAGGATTTCGTCGCCCTTGCGGACAATTCCGGAGGCGATCGTGCCACAGAACCCGCGGAAATCTAGATTCGGCCGATTCACCCATTGCACGGGAAACCGGAAGTCCTCGAGATTGCGGTCCGAGCCGATGTAAACGGACTCGAGCAGATTCATCAGCGGCGGGCCTTGGTACCAAGGCGTCTTGGCGCTCGATTCAACGACATTGTCGCCGTGCAACGCCGAGAGCGGCAGGAAATGGACATCCGGCAAGTCGAGCCGCGAGGCGAAAGCTTGGTAATCCGCCTTGATCTGCTCGAACACATCGCGGCTGAAATCGACAAGATCCATCTTGTTGATCGCCACGACGATGTGCTTGATGCCCAACAGCGAGACGATAAACGAGTGCCGTTTGGTCTGCGTGAGCACTCCGCGGCGGGCGTCGATGAGGATGATCGCCAGGTCGGCGGTCGACGCACCCGTCGCCATGTTCCGCGTGTATTGCTCGTGGCCCGGCGTGTCCGCGATGATGAACTTGCGTTTGTCCGTCGAGAAATAGCGGTAGGCCACGTCGATGGTGATGCCCTGCTGGCGTTCGTCTTCAAGCCCGTCCGTCAGCAACGCGAGATCGATGGGACCGCCGGTCGTGCCGTAGCGCGCCGAGTCCTTTTGGATGGCCGCCAGTTGATCCTCGTAGATCATCTTCGATTCGTAGAGCAACCGCCCAATCAGCGTGCTCTTGCCGTCGTCGACGCTACCGCATGTGATGAACCGCAGCAACTCTTTGCGTTCGTGCTGCGCCAGGTACTCGTGAATATCCGTGGCGATCAGAGACGATTGGTGCGACATCCTTAGAAGTATCCTTCCCGCTTCTTCTTTTCCATCGAGCCCGCTTGGTCGTGATCGATCACCCGGCCTTGACGTTCGGAGGTGGTCGTCAGGAGCATTTCCTGGATGATTTCCGGCAGCGTGGTCGCCTCGGAATCAACGGCGGCGGAAAGCGGATAGCAGCCGAGCGTTCGGAAACGCACCTTTCGCATTTCCGGTTGCTCACCCTCTCTGAGCGGCAGGCGGTCGTCGTCGAGCATGATCATCATGCCGTCGCGATACACCACGGGCCGCTCCTTGGCGAAGTAGAGCGGCACAATCGGGATTTTTTCGAGGTGGATGTATTGCCAAACGTCGAGTTCCGTCCAGTTAGAGAGCGGGAAGACACGGATGCTTTCGCCTTTGTGGACCCGCGAGTTGTACAGATTCCACAGTTCGGGACGCTGGTTCTTC
>JBJTOW010000899.1:0-3104 GCA_046074805.1 Planctomycetota bacterium
CTACGTCGGCCACACGTTTGGCCCGCACAGTTTGGAAGTCGAGGACATGACCTACCGCACCGACACGCAGCTAGCTCGGCTTGTCCGGCTGCTCGACGAATATGTAGGGCCAGGGCAATGGACGCTGGCGTTGTCCGCCGATCATGCCGTGGCGCCGATTCCCGAATACGGGGCTTCCGTTGGCTTGCCGGCGAAACGCAATCCTCTGGGAGACCTCGTGAAACTGCGAACGCGGCTCGAAGAGCGGCTCGCGGCAAAGCTCGGCCCGCCGGCAAGCGGCAAGGCGTATGTGGAAAGTATGGACGGTTCCCAGCTATTTCTGCGGTCCGGCGATGTCGGGGAACGCGGTCCAGAAGTTCGTCGTGAGGTTCAGGCGTTTCTCCGCGAACAGTCGGGGTTGGCGATCGTGCTGACCCGCGACGAGTTACTCGATGCGAATGGGCCGGACGTGCGGCTTTCGGACGAGATGGGGCGGCTGACGCCTCCAGGCTCGACACCACGCGATCAGTTTTTGAAGGCGTTCCATCCACGGCTGAGCGGCGATGTTTTGTTCGCGTTCAAGCCCTACGGCTGGCAGGGAACGACGAAAGCAACGCACGGCTCGCCTTGGCGATACGACACACATGTTCCCGTTCTTTGGCTGGGAGGGGGAGTGAAGCGAGTTCGAGTCGATCGGCCCATTAGTCCGGCGGCGATTGGTGTGACCTTCGCGAAGATGCTCGGGGTGCCAGCGCCAGCGCAAAACGAGGAACAGCCGCTCGTGGAACTGTTAGGCGGGGCAAGATAAGCGGCCCGATCGGCGCAATCGTAAAAGTCCGCAATCTTGAAATCCACAATTCCGATGAGATCTTAGCGGCGATGGGATGCAGCGCCGCGAGCTCTTCATTTTTTCGAAGTGGATTTCTCGGCCCATGCGACTTCATTCACTGTTGCGGCGATTGGCGTTGGGATTGGTTTGCTCAAGCGGACTGTGGGCTGCGGAACCGGCCGCCGCGGCGCCACCGCTTGTTCCTGGGACCGGCCAAAAGGTGGTCCAAGTCGGCGACGACTTCGAAGACGAGAACTGGGAGTATTACCCAAACCTGCCGAAGAGCGCCGAGAACATCAACGAGGAGCAGTATCTCCCGGGCGGCTACGCCAAGAACGGTCGTTGGTACGAAGGGATCATGCGTGGCACACCGGATGTCGTGAAGAGGGTTCCCACGCCCGAGAACGGCTTGCCTGACAGCAAGGGCTCGCTGTTGCTGCGATCGGTCTTCACGGGCATCACCGGTCGGCCCTCGTACAACATGCAGCAGGACGATTTCATCTGCGACATCAGCGAACGGCTGGGCGGGGCGATCCCTGTCGCGCAGCAGCCTAGTTTCGTCGTTCGCGTTTTCCTGCCGCCCGTTTCGAAATGGGAACGGCGGTCGGGACCGCATTTCGCCATCCGCGCGGCGGTCGACACGCATACTTGGGAGCACGAAAAGGGCGGCCGCTACTGGGGCCGCGAATTGTACTACCCTGGCTTTTTCTTCGAGTTCGAGACGAAAGAAACGAACGGTCTTGGCTACGATACGGCCTACATCCGCATCCGCGCGAATGAGCACGGACAGGATTACCGTGGCCCACAAATTACCAAGACAGGCTGGTGGACATTCGGTATGTCGTTTACGGCGGACGGCAAAGTCCACTTCTACGGCCACGAGGGCCTCGGCGACCTGACCGCCGCCGATAAGATCGCGACTCACAACCCGTACGGTTTCCGTTGCGAACGCTTCAAGACATTTTTCTTCAATGTGTGCAGCGCCGACGATGGCCGCACTTGGTCCACGCCAGTGATTATTGACGATCCGACGCTGTACTTCAGCCCGCTGGAACTCGCCCGCGTGCCCCGTAGCGGCACGGCGGCGCCAACGACCTCCCGTTTACGATAGTGGCGATCCCAGTCCACGAGGCACCGTGACATGCCGATCGGGATACGCCCCATCAACGACTTCGCGTTCAAGAAGATATTCGGTTCCCCTGAGAACCGAAGCGTTTTGATTAGTTTGCTTAACGCCATTCTCGAGCTTCCTATTCCAATCGTAGATATCACGATTGAAAACCCATACAATCTTCAGGACTTCGAAGAAGACAAACTATCTATTTTAGATGTAAAAGCGGTCGACCAGGATGGCGCGATCTACAACATCGAAATGCAGTTGTCCATTTTTTCTGGCTTGGCCAAACGCATCGTCTTCTACGGCTGTGAAGTGTACGCTGGGCAACTCAAATCCGGCGATGACTACACGAAGCTCAAGCCGGTTTTCTCGATATGTTTGCTCAGCGGCACGCTTTGGAGCGATTCGAGCAAAGTCCACCACGCCTTTCAGCTCCGCGATCGCGATTCAGGCCGGATTCTGGGAAAAACATTGGAGATTCACACTCTGGAACTGGAGCGGTACAATTTAGGAGCTAGCGAGTTGGCGTTGGCTTCCCCGCTCGACCGGTGGTTGTACTGGCTGCTCCATGCCCAAGAGTATGAACCGACGGACCTCGCGCGGCTGCTGCCGGACACCGCCATTCGTCAAGCCACTCAAACGATTACGCGTATCGCGGAAGCCACTGAGGATAAAGCTATGTACGACGCGCGAGAAAAGGCGATCCGAGATCGTCAATGGGCTCTCAATGCCACCCGCGAGGAAGGGCGGTTGGAAGGGCTTGCGTTGGGCGAACTCAAGGGCAAGATCGAGGGTAAGATCCAGGGCAAGATCGAGGGTGAAATCGAGGGTAAGCTCCAGGGCAAGATCGAAGGCAAGATCGAAGGCAAGATCGAAGGCGAAATCCGACTCATTCGCACGCTCCAGGAGTTACTGGAGATTCCCCCAAGCGCCGAGGCGGAACTCTCCCTGCATTCTCTCGAAGAACTTCAAACGCTAGCCAATAGCCTTAAGTCGACCCTTCGAAACCGTCACGGCTGAACTGATTGAGCTATCCGTTCATCACGCCGTCCACCAAAACAGGCAAGCTTGCCACGCCATCTCGTTTCGCTCAAGCGTCGCGAAGGTTGTCGACCAAAACGCAATCCCCCCAACCGTTCGCCACGCCGGGTTGGCCATGTCGGGCGGGCGGTTGTCGGC
>JBJTOW010000900.1:0-3263 GCA_046074805.1 Planctomycetota bacterium
CCGGTTGGCGCCGACGGTCACAGGGCTCGCGCGAGGTCGTTAAGCGCGGCGATGCCGCGATGGATGACCGCGTCGTCGACGGCGTAAGAAATTCGGAAGTGCGTGTCGCGCCGCCCGAAAATATGGCCGGGGATCACCAGCAAGTTGTGCTCGATCGCCTTCGCGGTGAATTCCGTGGCTGTTCCCCGCGGCACCTTGGGGAAGGCGTAAAACGCGCCGCCAGGAATGGCCATTTCGTAGTGATCACGCAAGCCGGCAACTAAGAGATCGCGTTTGCGGCGGTACGCGTCCACGTACCCCGCCATGTCGACATCCATGGCGACAGCGCCGGCCCATTGAGCGGGCTGGGGGGCGCAGACGAAGGTGTACTGCTGGAGCTTCAACATCGTTTGCACGATTTCTTGCGGGCCATGCACGAAGCCGAGCCGCCACCCTGTCATGGCGTGGCTTTTGGAAAATCCGTCGATCACCAGCGTTTGGTCGTTGAACCGGGCGGGAGACACAAACGGCTGGTCGTAGCAGAAATAGCGGTAGATCTCGTCGGAAACGAGCGCGATGTTGTGTTTCGCGGCCAGTTCCGCGAGCCCGCGCACCTCGGCTTCGCCCGCCACTGCGCCGGTGGGATTCGCGGGGCTGTTGAAAAGAATCATCTTCGTTCGCGGCGTGATCGCCTGGGCGACCTGGCCAGGATCGATCGTGAAGTTCGGGTAGGTGTCGATCAACACGGGCACTCCGCCCGCCATCTTCACAAGCGACTCGTACATGACAAAGTACGGTTCGAAGATAATCACCTCGTCGCCCGGGTTGATCAGCGACCAGATGGCCAGAACCAGCCCACCGCTGGTGCCCGAACTGACGAACACTTTGCGGTCTGCATGGCCATACTCGGCGTCGACCCGGCTTTGCAGTTTTTCCCGCAGCACAGGCATGCCTTGGGTGAGCGCATAGCCATTGCGCCGGGACTGGATGGCGTCGACGCAAGCCGCCTTAACGGGCTCGGGAACGTCGAAATCGGGCTGGCCGATGGAGAGATTGATCGGGTCCTTCATCTTGGCCGCGAGGTCGAAAACCTTGCGAATGCCGCTGCTATCGAATGTCTTGGTCCGATCGGCGATCCAGGCGTTGGTCATCTTAAAAACGGCACTTAAGGTTGAGGACACGAATTGGTAAGGAGAGCTGACATGGCGTCTTGAACGCGGGAGAGGGCAGGGCGGACGGCGACACGTTTTCCCCAGTCCCTAGTTCGGGTGCCAAGTATAGCAAGCCTGTAGCCGAAGCGAACGTCCGCCGCCCTTCATCAAAGCCACTCGATCCCTTTGGCTTGCCCGGGCCATCCGGCAATCCGAAGGTGACGGGTTGATCTTGCCCAAGGGGCCGCATTTTGCGATAGCCAAACTATGAAAATCTCCCTCGCGACGGCTGCCGAGCCGCGGACGATCTGTGTCTTTTTGCCGAACTGGGTGGGCGATGTGGCGATGGCCACGCCGGCGCTGCGGGAACTGCGGCGTCGCTTCCCGGCGCCCACACGCATCGTCGGAGTCGGGAAGCCGCATCTGTTCACGGTTCTCGAAGGCACCCCTTGGATTGACGAATCGATCGCCTACGATCACCGCAGCACCAATCCCGCCATGCACGCGAGCGCGGTGATCGATCGACTGATTTCTTTCCGCGCGGACACCGCCGTTTTGCTCGCCAGTTCCTTCACGACCGCCTGGGTCGCGTGGCGGAGCGGGGCGCGGCGACGCATCGGATTCGCCCGCAATCTGCGCGGCTGGCTGCTGACCGACCGCGTCGCCGAACCGGGCTCGTTCTGGAAAAAGACGCCTTGGCCGACGGTCGACCAGTATTTGGCGTTGGCGGTCGCCGCCGGTTGCGAAAGCTCCCACCGGACGCTCGAGATCGCGACCACGGCGAAAGACGAGCAGGCCGCGGATCGGATTTGGCGCGATCTCAGACTCGTTGGCCGACGCGTCGTCTGTGTGAATAATCACTCGGCAGGCGCGACATCACGATGGTGGCCCGAGGAACGATTGTTTGGACTTTGTCGTAAACTAGCCGAAGATCCGAGGAATTCCATCCTGTTGCTGTGCGGCCCCAAGGAACAGGATAAAACGGCTGAGTGGGCCCAGCGGCTCGACCATCCCCGAATCACGAGCCTCGCTGGACAGGACATGGCGCTCGGCACGCTGAAGGCCGTGCTGCGGCGCAGCGAACTGCTCGTGACCACCGACAGCGGACCGCGACATCTGGCGGCGGCGCTCGGAACGCCAGTCGTCGCCTTGCTAGGACCGATCGATTCGCGCTGGACAATGAACTACCACGCGGACGAAATCCGGCTTTCCGAGCCTGTCCCATGTGGTCCATGCGGACGTAAAACCTGTCCGCTCGCCGACCATCCATGCATGAGCCGTATCGCGGTGGAACAAGTGGTTCAAGCCGCTGGCCGATTGCTCGATAAGCCCCGGGCGTTGGCGACGCTTAAGAGAGCGTGAGCGGGGAAGGGCTGCGATGTTGGTTTTCAGTTTTCAGTTTTCAGTTTTCGATTTTCCGTGGGCGAGTTGTGGGGTGGTCACTCGCCTCGGGGTAACCGTTCACGGGCAGGAACCTGTCATGATGCCCCGAAGCGGCGACTTCTGAAGTCGCACAGTTCCTGCGTGCGACGGACTTCCTGGTCCGTCGCAGCGGTGTGAAGCGGTCCGCATGGCCGGCACGACAGTTGCGAATCAGCCAAGCAACTGAAAACTGACAACTGACAACTGAAAACTGACAACTGACAACTGACAACTGACAACTGACAACCGCTTCTACCGCACGCGGCATTTGAAGCGGATGACGCCACCCTTGCCGACGGGCAAGGGATCGACGATTTCCCAGCGGAGCAGCAACGAGTCGGCTTCGTTGGTTTGCGTGCCGAAGTTGGCGTTCAAATCGCATTGGGCGCTGCCGGGCACGTACTCCAAACGCGAAGTCAGACTGTCGACGATCGTGACATTTCCGACTCGCTGGTCGCCAACGTTGTCGAACCGCAAGGTGAAATCGATTTCTTCTCCGGGGTTGGCCTCGGATTTCGACGCCACTTTGACGATCCGCATCCGGGGCTTTCCGGGCGGCATTTCGAACTGGACGGTCTCGCCCGGCTGGTAGGCTCCCTTCGCTTCGTAAGCCAGCGAGCCGCCGATGGTGACCTGGACAGATTGGTCGGTGGTCCAGGTCAGAGCGGCTCGAACGCGTTCGGCCAACCGCGCCTTCTCGTTGGCGTCGAG
>JBJTOW010000901.1:0-3034 GCA_046074805.1 Planctomycetota bacterium
GTCGGAGTGGCCTTGCCCGGAGCCACCATCACGCTCGACATGATCGCCACACCACAGTCCAAGCAATGAACGATTGATTCCAATCGGTCGCCGTTCGCGAAGACTCGCCGGGAACTGGAACTCCGTTTTTCGCGGCTGTCAATTCAGACGCCAAGATCGTAAACCGTCGGTGGCGACTAACCTGCCTCAAGGCGTTAACGGGTGGCTGTGTTCGCCCATTCACTGGAGCTATCCCACTCATGGATTCCAGTCCTCGACCCGCACCACCGAATCGGCCCCATGGCGGCGACGCGGTTGGCGACAATTTAGGACGCGATCACACGGACACCGACAACGCAGCGAAC
Organism: Planctomycetota bacterium; assembly: GCA_046074805.1. Taxonomy (GTDB): domain Bacteria; phylum Planctomycetota; class Planctomycetia; order Pirellulales; family Pirellulaceae; genus CAIXSC01. The sequence continues at coordinate 345 of JBJTOW010000901.1, forward strand.
GGTAACTCGGCGAACGGCGTTCCCGCCGAAGACGCGGCGCGCGAGGCCGCATTCGCAGATTGGCCTTCGAGCAAGGCCGTCGAAGTGCGGGGAGTGCTGGAAGACGCGGCGGGCCGCCCGATTCGCCCGACCGGCGACTTGACCGCGGAACGTTATGGAACGCTCGCGCCGCCCCATTCATACCGTGGGAAAAGCGAACCAGCGGAGCGGTTCGAAGGTGACAGGCCGCAAGTGCGGCGTGTCGAGTTCCAGTACCGCTACGAGTTCCGTCCCCGCACTTGGCTGGGACGGTTTCTCGGTGGAATGTTCGCCCTCGTGGCCGGGGCCGCCATGCTAGCGCTGTTCGCGTTTTCGTTCGCGTTCGTGTTCCTCCCGCTCTTCGCGCTCGCGTTCCTCTTCCTCCTCGTCCTCGTCGTCTTCCAGCGGCGAGGCGAACACAAAGGAGGCTCGGACCGGAGCGGGCATGGGCGAGTTCGCCCCACGGACGCTTCGCCAGACGACCTCGTTGAGCAGCAAGTCGTCCGCGGCGTCCTCCTTCGAAAAATCGAACGTCGCTGACAGCTTCGCGCCCCACGCATCGGCCGCGTTTCGGGCCGTCAAATCCACTCCCGCCGGTCGATGTCGGTAAGGCGTTGCGTCCACCTTCGCCTGGAACGAGCCGTACATCGGCAACGCCGCGGCGTCGAACTGGGTCATCGGTTGTAAGCCCAGGATCAACTCCATCGTCCGCAACATGCTGGCCGTCGAGTACATGTTGGAGTCGACATGCCCGCGGCGGGCGTATGGACTGATCACCAAGGCGACTGTGCGATGAGCGTCCACGTGGTCCGAACCGTTTTGCGCGTCGTCTTCAATGACGAAGATCGCCGTGTCTTTCCAGAACTTACTCGTGCTGACCGCCTCCACGATCCGCCCAAGCGCCAAGTCATTATCGGCGACCATCGCGGTCGGGGTTGGCTTTCCAGCAGCGGTGCCCGATGTGTGATCGTTCGGAAGCCGCAGGATTTGAAGCCGAGGCATCGCCCCCTCGCGTTCGAATCTCCGTAGCTCTTCGATGAAACGGTCCGCCCGTTTCACGTCGGGATAGTCGAGGTCATAGCCATGGAAATCGGGGTCGAAATGGCCCTCGAGCGCTTCGACCTTCGCCTTTCGGACCTTTTCCGTCTTCGAAGGTTCGCTCACGAATTCCCCGTAACTGCGATACGACACTTTTGCCTCGCGGCATCGATCCCAGATGTAGCCGCTTGACGGCCGCGCGATGGGAAAGGCGCCTTCGGCCGGGTAACGCAGTTTTCCTTCGCGGCTGCCTCGGTACAGGAGCGGCCAAGTTTTTTCGACGAAGTCGGTCGCATACGCCGCCATACTCCATTCATGACCGTCGGCGCTGACTTCGCTCTCCACGTAAAAGTTGTCCAGGAGGACAAACTCTCGAGCCAACGCGTGGTGATTCGGCGTCACTTTCTCCGGAAAAATACACAACGCTGGATCGCCGTTGCCCTCTGGCATATCGCCGAACACCTGGTCATAGGTGCGGTTCTCCTTGATGATATACAGGCAATGCTTGATCGGGCTCGGATCGCCCACCTTCGCCGGCGCCGGATGATTCGGGTCGGAGCGTTCGGCGACCGGCCGCTTGTCCTCTCGCAGAGGACTGCAAGCGAAAGCGGTTCGGGTCAACTTCGCCATTTCCGCGGGCGAAGGCGTGTCGATGACGCTAAGCGACCCACGGTACAACCCACCGATGTACTCAACCACCGTCCGCGGCGGTTCGGCGCCGGGCCGCGGCCCCTGCCGATTGGCCTTTGGCGCTAGCCCCTTTCCGCTGGCCACATAGATTTTGTCCCCTTTCGCGTTGAACCGCACCGAGGTGGGATACCAACCAACGGGAATGAAGCCCAGCGAGCGGCTTCGGCCACGTTCGGAAACATCGACAACCGCCACATTGTTGTTGTCCGCGTTGGCGACGAGCAGAACTTTGCCGTCCGGGGAGAGCGATAGGCTGTTCGGGGTATTGCCGTTGTCCGCTTGGGCATAGAGCGCGGCTCGAATCACCTCCAACGTTTTTCCCGTCGCCGTGTCGATCACATGGACCGCCGTTGAGTTCGCGCAGGCGACATAAAGCACTTCGCCGTCCGCCGACTGGACCATTTCCGTAGGATGGGAATCGACCGCCCATGTCGCGGCCAACTCGCCCGTTTGCGGATCGACGACGGCGACCGCGCTCCGCCCCCACAAGCTAACGTAAAGCCGTTTTCCGTCCCGCGACGGCAACGGCGAATGCGGATAGTCGTCCTCCTTAAGCCGGACTTGGCGACGCGTCGCTGGCCCCGATTCCGAATTCACCACGGGCAGGATCTCGACCGTATGCCCCCAAGGACAGGCGACAAACAGAGTGCCACCGTCGACGCTGGTCGCCAGCCCGGCGGGAACCCTTTTCTCTTTCGGCTCGGCGATTTTCAATTCCCGCCGCTCGGACAGATAACCAGCCGCGTAAGTGAACCGATGCACGATCTCCTGCCCTGCCCCGCTGGCGAAAAGCGTTTTTCCATCGGGACTGAAAGTTACGCCGACGAACGTCTCGCTTAACGCGACCCGGCTGGTGATGGTGAACTTCGACAGGTCAACGATCACACTTCATGCTCGCCGTAGCCCGCGTGCAGCACGGCCGCCATATTCTCCGACGGATGAAG
>JBJTOW010000902.1:0-3392 GCA_046074805.1 Planctomycetota bacterium
TCCGGCATCCGCGTCGACGCCCACAACAGCAGCACTCGGCTGTAGTCATGTAGCGGCGGCGTGTTGACCAGATAGTCCTTCAGCTTTTGAACGGCCGCCTTCTGCTGCTCGTCTTTCAAGTTGGCCAGCCAACCTGGCGCGGTGCCGATCGCCATCGCCGCCACGGTCGCTTCGTGGTAAGCGTCGGACTCGAACGGCGGCCAGCAATCGAGCGTTCCCCAGGTGCCCGAGGCGAGTTGGATATCGAGCATCAACGCGATCGCGTCGCTTGTCTCTTGAGAGAGGCTCTTGGTGACGTGCGCGTCCCACTCGGCCAGGCCAGCAGCCAAGTAAATGATCTGGGCGGGGCGAGTGCCTTTCTTCAATTCCTTCTTCTCAATCGCCTTGAGCGATTTGAGTTGCGCCAGGTAGAAGTCGCGCTGCGCAGTGGCGGGCGGTCCGAAGTGCGATGTCAACGCCGGTCGAATCTGCATGTAGGTGCCGTTCGTGTGGCACGAAATGCAGTTGCGGGCCGCCGACCAAGCTTTGGTCCCCTGTTCCAGATGGTCGAGTGCCTTGTCGACCGAAAACTCGCTGAGCACCGGTTCGTCCGCCCGCGCCGCCGCGACCTTGAGATCTCCGAGCTCATATTGGGGCTTGTTCTGAGCCCACAGCGGTTGGATCATGGCGACGGCGGCGGCCAAACCACCAAACGTGGCTAGCACGCGGGCGAATAGCCTGGGCGTAAGCAGCGACTTCATCGGGCGGGACTCCAAGAATGTTCGACGGCGGGAAAGCAATCGATGTTGCTTTATGCGGCCTAATGTAACAACCACGCCGACCGCAAGAAAGCTCGAATGACCGGCGGTGCGTCCCGGCGTCCCGTCGCCCGTCATCGGGAAATCCCCCACCGCTTCGCGACAGCGAACGTTTGGTTCAAACCGCCTGCTAGGTTACCGCGAGCCGGCCGAGACGTTGACGAAATGCGTGACGAGCGGACGGTAGGCGGCGATCGATTTGGTGGCGAGTCCAGCCACTTTGCCCTGGTCATCATGCAAGCGAACGCGGATGGCGGCGCGGTAGTGCGGATGATGCTCGAAGACTCCACGTTCCTCTTCGTCCATCGGACCGCCTTGCAATCGTAGACTCGTCGCTGAAGCGGCCGACAGGCCAGCCGCGTATCGCGCCGAATGGCCGCACAAATAGCGTTTGGCCGCCACATGCAGCCGCACAGGCTCGACGATTTCGGCGGGAAAACGGCTCGCCAGCCAGTCCGCGCCAAGTTCTTCGTGTCGGGCATCGACTCCCGAATCGGCGATTGACTCGCCGAGGTCGTGCAGCAAATGGCCAACGTCGTGGAGCAACGCGGCCAGCACGACACCGGGCGAATCCCCCGCCGCTTCCGCGAGCGCCGCGCATTGCAACGCGTGCTCGCGCTCCGTCACGTTTTCACCGTAATGCCGGCCGCCGCGTTCCGCGAACAACGTTTCGATCTCGTCGGCGACCGCATTGGCGATCGCCATAGCACGTCCCTCGCTGGGTATCCCCACAGCGGATGTTACGTCAACCGATGTTCCGTCAGTGGGATTTCCGTTAGCGGAGGCGGGCGGCTTCATACGGTTCTCCAAAGCTCGACTACGGTGGTTACTTCACGCGTACGAGCTTCATCAGGCGTCCGGCGACGTTCCAATCCTGGACGTAAAGATTGCCGTCCTTATCCCAGTAGGAGCCGTGGGTGCCACTGAACACGCCTTCGATCCATTGGTTTTGCGGGATGCCGAAGTTCATCCGTTTGGCCGGATCGGAATTGTGGCCGAGCACCGCGACAATGGTGTTGCTCTTGTCGAGGATAACCAAGCGGCCATGCAGGTCGGGAACCGACACATAGTCGCCTTGCACCGTCGCGGACGTGGGCATCCCCAGCCCTGTGATCACTACTTCGATGAAGTTGCCTTCCAAGTCGTAATGCAGCAGGCGGCCCTTGGGTTGGTGGTTGCGGTCGCAGACCAGCAGTCGCGGCGGGTTGTAACGCGTGTCGAGCGTCATGCCGTGGGCCGTGTTGAACTGCTTCAGATCGTTGCCTTTCTCGCCAAAGTGCTTGAGGTACTTGCCCGTCTTATCGAACTTGAAAATGTGGTTGCTGGCGTAGCCATCCGAAAGAAAGATGTCGCCGTTCGGGGCGACGGTGATCGCGGTGGGGCTGAACTTCATCAGGTTGAGGCCCGATTCCTTCGGAAACGGCAACCGTAAGGCAACTTCGCCTGTGTGGGCGTTGAACTTGATGCCCTCGGCGTTTTGATTGCGCGCTCCGTAGATGAACTCGACACCGCCCTCGTCGCGGATCTCCATATCGTGCAGAGCCGTGTACGGCTCGCCCAGGTATTCCTTGATCACCATTCCTTCGGGGGCGAAAACGACCACGCCTTTATTCGCGCTGGTGTAGATGTGGCCCTCCTTGTCGATGACGACCGCCCCGTGGGTCGAACCAAGCGGCGAGGTCCCGTCGGGACGCAAGCCCCAGCCCGGAACCGTGTCGAACGTCATGGTACCGGTGCCCATCCGCACCGGCTTCACCGGCTCGGCGGACCAAGCCACCGGCGCCATCGCCACCACCAACCACAGTGCCAACCCCGCCAGCCGCTTGCGCATGCGATCAACTCCCCAGACTTCCAACGGAAAGAAACAACGGCTCTCCGAGCCAACTCGACGCGATGGCCAGTATCCGTTTCCGTGGCCCGAAAGACAACTCCGGACGGAGTCGTCGGGTGGAAAGGACGCAACTTGTCGCCGATCGGATCGCGTTGACGGGCGATGGTCGACTGACCGCAAGATTTTGTCGGCGGCGGCGTCTTTGGAGTGCGGCGCCCTCGGGCGCCGCTTTCGGTTCGCGATCTCGGTTCGCGCCCCCATCTCTGGCGGCGTCTTTTTCGTACGGCGGGGATTCGCGTTGCCGAGCCGCAAGATTTTGTCGGCGGCGACGTTTTTGGAGTGCGGCGCCCTCGGGCGCCGCTTTTGGCTCGCGAACTCGCCTCTGGCGGGTCTTTTTTCGCACGGCGATCGTTCGCGTTGCCGAGCCGCAAGATTTTGTCGGCGGCGACGTCTTTGGAGTGCGGCGCCCTCGGGCGCCGCTTTTGGCTCGCGAACTCGTCTCTGGCGGGTCTTTTTTCGCACGGCGATCGTTCGCGTTGCCGAGGTGGCGTCCGTGGGGAAAGCGGTGCCTTCGGCCCCGCACTCCAAAGAGCGTTGCGTTAATCTCGATTTTTCGCACGGCGATCGTTCGCGTTGCCGGGGTGGCGTCCGTGGGGAAAGCGGTGCCTTCGGCCCCGCACTCCAAAGAGCGTCGCGTCGAGCTCGATTTGTCGCACGGCGGAGCGTTCGCTTTGGCGAGACGTCGTCCGTGGGTAAAGCGGTGC
>JBJTOW010000903.1:0-4263 GCA_046074805.1 Planctomycetota bacterium
GATGCGGCCCGCGAAATCGCTCAAAAGGTCAGCGACGGAAATCAAGAACGAGCCTTCGCCATAACGCAGCCGCGATGCCACGCGCGCGACAGCCACCTCCGTCGCCGGCAATAGTCGCCGAGTCGACTTGGGCAGCGACCGGATCAAACGCTCGATCTTTTCCGGAATCAGAGCCGGAACGCACCAGTCGACGCGCGCCGCAGTGACCTGGCCAAGCGCCTCCAGCGGAATCATCAGCGTCACACCGTCGTCCGCTTGACCGGGTTCGAAACGATAACGCAACGGCAACCGCAATTCGTTTACTTCGAACCAATCCGGAAAGCCACTCTCGTCCACCGGGGCGGCCGTGGCGCCGACCAGATCCTCGCGACTCATCCACAAAATCCGCGGCCGCTCCCGCTCGACGCGCCGGCGCCAACGATGCAACGACGCGACGTCCCACACATCGGCTGGCAACCGTTGGTGATAGAAGTCGAATAGTCGGCGGCGGTCGACCGCCAAGTCGGCTCGCCGTGCCTTAGCCGCTTGCCGCGCCAAATCGATCGCCAGTTGCTGATTGTTGCGATGAAATGCCGCATGCAGATCGATGTCGCCGCCCACCAGTCCTTCGGTTAAAAAAAGATCCCGCGCGGTAACCGGATCGATTGGCCCCAGCGGCACTCGGCGACGGGAAATCGTCATTCCGAACAACGTTTTCCGCTCGGTGGCCAACGCCGCTCCCGCTGGCCGCCACCACTGGGCCTCGCTGTAAGAGCGTTTCACAAGATGCTCAGCCAACTCCTCGACCCATCGAGGATCAATCGCGGCGACAGTTCGAGCATACCGCCGCGTCGTCTCCACGATTTCCACCGCGACGATCCAAGCGGGTTGACGCGATCCACCTCCGCCCGCCGGCCCGGCCCCCGGCCAGAGCCTCGCCTTGACGCCTCCCGCCGCGACGTACTCACCTGATTCCGAACGGTACGCGACCCCCGACAACAACCCTGTCAGGATCGCTCGGTGCAAGGCGGCGTACCGACGCTTGTCGAACGCCAACGCGCCGGACTCGGCCCCTTCTTCCATGGAATTGATGGAAACCGTAACCGAGCTTTCCGCCGACATGTCGGCTGATATGACCGCCGATCCATCCGCCGAAGAATCCACCTGTCTATCCGCCACGCCACCACGCGATTCCGCACGGGACGCAACACTCGACTCGACCGACGCCTCGCTGGTAGCCTCGCCTTCCCAACGGACTAGCTTCAAGAGCTGCTTGTGAACATCGCTCCATTCCCGCAAACGGGCATGCGACAAGCAGGCTTCGCGGCAGGCGCGTCGCAGCGCGCTGCGGCCGTTCGACGCCTTCAGTTGCTGGTAGTATCGCCATAGCTTCAGCAATCCGATGAAGTCCGACCGGCTATCGCGAAAACGCGCGTGGGCGTGTTCCGCCGCCTCGCGTTCGCCCACGGGCCGATCTCGAGGATCCTGGATTTCGAGCGCGGCGGCGATCACCAAAACTTCGCGAAGACAGCCCTCGTCGCGGGCCGCCAAAATCATGCGGCCGATTCGTGGATCAACAGGAAGACGCGACAACGCCCGCACCACATTCGTCAACTCGCCGCGGTCATCCAGAGCACCCAGTTCGGTCAACGTTCGATAGCCATCGCGCACCAGATCGCGATGGGGCGGATCGAGCAGCGGCAAAGTTTCCAATCCGCCAATTCCCAGCGTTTTGCCGCGCAGCAACGGACCAGCCAGAGATGCTCGGCGGATCTCCGGTGTCGTGTAGCGATCGCGTGACAGAAAATCCTGCTCCGCGTACAAACGGATACAGACGCCCGGCCCCAATCGTCCACAGCGGCCAGCCCGCTGGTCGGCCGACGCCTGCGAAATCGCCTCGATTGGCAAACGTTGAACCTTGCCTCGCGCGACATAGCGGCTGACCCGTGCCAGCCCGGTGTCGATGACATATCGGATTCCAGGCACCGTCAGCGATGATTCGGCCACATTCGTCGCCAGAATGACCCGCCTTCCTTCGTGGGGCAGAAAAATCCGCTGTTGCTCGGCGGAAGGAAGGCTGGCGTAGAGCGGTAACAGTTCGGCCGCTTGGTCCCGCACGGCGGGACAGCCCTTGAGCGACTGCATCGCTTCGTGGATGTCACGCTCCGTCGGCAGGAACACGAGCGTATCGCCGCCTTCCAGCGTGCCCAGTTCCCCGAGCGCTGCGGCGATCGCCGCATTCCAGTCCACGTCGCCAACAATGTCGCCGCCAGCGCTCTCTTCAGCGGGAGGCCGATAGCGGATCTCCACCGGGTAACCACGGCCAGCCACCTCGATCACCGGCACTTTGAGCGGCCCTGGAACAGATGGCGTCCAGTGCCGCTCGAAATGCTCGGCGAACCGTGGCGCGTCAATCGTCGCCGACATGATGATGAGCTTCAAATCGGGTCGCCGCGCGGAGAGCCGCGCCAGCAGTCCAATCAGCAAATCAATGTTCAACGAGCGTTCATGCGCTTCGTCGAGGATCAACGTGTCGTACTGTTCGAGCCAGTGATCGTGTTGGACTTCGGCGAGCAGAATGCCGTCGGTCATCAGCTTGACCCGCGTCTCCGGCCCAGCCGTGTCCGCGAACCGCGTCTTGTAGGCGACCCGCTGCGTCCAATCGCCTCCCCATTCGTCCGCCAACCGCGAGGCAATTGAGCGGGCCGCGATACGGCGGGGTTGCGTATGCCCGATCAAGCCATCAACGCCCCGGCCGACCTCCAAACAGATGCGCGGCACTTGCGTCGACTTCCCCGACCCCGTTTCCCCGCAAATGACCACCACCGGATTCGCCTCGATCGCAGCGGCGATCCGATCCCGATGCTGGACGATCGGCAACGCTGGGTCGCCACCCGTCGGCGGCGGTTGCGCCGCCCGCGACGCTCGACGCGTCGCCGATCGTGTCCAGTCTTCCAGCCAGGCATTCCAAGTTGATTCGACGGGCGTCCCTCGACGCGCGGAACGGCGCAAATCGCCTAGACGACGACGAAGCCACCGTCGATCCCGTGCAAGGGCCTCGGCAAGACGCGTTTTCCAATTCGGATCGTGAAGCTCCATCGCTTCAACCGGCGGTGTTAGCGGTCAAGTTCCCCGCGGGCTAACCGCGTGACATCGCGCAGGCTATTGGCCGCGAAAGGACTGACCAAGCCCGCGGATCGGGCAAATTCTTGGAAGGGCGCTTCGCCGCCGCGGCGGCACAACGCCAAATAGTCGGCGATCGCCCTCGGGTAATCGTGCGTCCCCCTCGCCCAAAACTGCAACGCGCAGGTTTGAGCCAGCGTGTAGTCGATGTAATAAAACGGCGACAAATAAATGTGGCGTTGGAACTGCCAGAATCCGCCATGCGGCAAATGCGGCAGATCTCCGTAGTCGCGCCACGGAAGGTACATGCGTTCCATCTCTTGCCACATACCATGGCGCTCGGCGGGCGTCGCCTCAGGATGGGCGTAGACCAAGTGCTGGAAATGGTCGACCGCTACGCCATAGGGGATGAATAACAGCGACTGAGCTAAATGGATTTTCCGGAACCGATCGGCCCCGTCGCCAAAGAACTTGTCCATGTGCGGCCACGTGAGGAACTCCAAGCTCATCGAGTGGATTTCGCACGACTCGTAGGTTGGCCATAAGTAGTCAATCACCGGTTGCTGGCGGCTAAGGTACGACTGGAGCGCATGTCCGATCTCGTGGGTGAACACCTCGACATCGCCCTTACTGCCATTGAAATTGGCGAAGATGAACGGCACGCCGAAATCAGGAAATGCCGTGCAGAAACCGCCGCCCGCCTTGCCTTCGCGATTCGTCAAATCCATCAAATGGGCGTCAACCATCAAGCGGAAGAAGCCGCCAATCTCCGGATGCATCTCATTGAACATGGCTTGCGCCCGTTCAATCATCCACTCTTGGCTTCCCTGAGGGGCCGGATTGCCGAGCGGATCGTGGATCCCTTCATCCCAGAATTTCAGCGTGTCGAGCCCTAAAGCCTGGGCCTGTCGCCGTCGCAAATCCAGCCCCAGCGGCACCAAATGCTCGCGCACCTCCGCGCGAAAACGCTCGACATCCCGCTGGCCATAATCGATCCGCTTCATTCGCTTGTAGCCGAGCCCGGTGAAGTCGGCGAACCCCAGCTTCCGCGCCATCGCCGTCCGCAGCCGAACCAATTGATCGAAAAGCGAATCCAGTCGCTCGCGGTTCGCGGCGAACCAACCCCAACGCGCCGCTTCGGAGCCATGCCGAATGTCGCGG